>DASQLJ010000500.1:0-8483 GCA_035630095.1 Longimicrobium sp. | reverse complement strand
CGCACGCGGAAGACCTTCGACTACGGCGTGACCGACGTGGCCGACTCGCTGGGGATCGCCACGGTGCCGCGGGTGGCGAACGCCAACCATCTCACCCTCGCGCTCGACCAGGAGATGCCGGGCGGCGTGCGGCTGGGGCTGGAGGGCTACTACAAGGCGTTCCGCGACATCCCCAACGCCGAGCGGATGGCCTCGTACGCCAGCGGGGTGGACGTGTGGATGCGGCGCGGCGAGGGCGCGGTGCGCGGGTGGATGGGCTACTCGCTGGGCTGGTACTGGTCGCGCGCCGACTCGGCGCCCACGGCGGCGCGCTTCAGCGGGCGGCAGATCCTGAGCGCCGGCGTGCAGGCGCACGGGCGGCCGGGCTCGGTGGAGGTGCGCGTGGCCTACGGCTCGGGCCTCCCCTACAGCGCGCTCGGCAACCTGGCCGACCCCAGCGGCGCCGGTGACGTGGCCCAGGGCGGCGGGCTGGAGAGCTCCACCGGCTCCCTCTCCGGCGTGGCCCCGCAGGACTTCCTGCGCCTGGACGCGCGCGTGTCGCGCACCTTCACCCCCCGCGTGGGCGACCGCGAGACCCAGCTCACCCCCTTCATCCGCGTGCTGAACGCCCTGGACCGCCGCGACGCCCTCTTCTACCGCTACCGCCCCGGCGACGACGAGGATGCGCGGCCGGTGGCGACGCTGCCGGTGCTGCCGGTGTTCGGGGTGGAATGGAGATTTTAGGCGGGCGAACGGATGCGGCGTGAACAGGTGCGTGAGTGCGTCGATGTGCTGAGTGCTGAGTGTTGAAGTCTGGATCGTGAGGCTCCTCCCCGTCGCCGGGGGAGGGGCCTTTTTCGTGTGAGGCGGAGGGTGGCACGACCGCGGCACCGCGCCCTCTCCGGCCGCCCGAGGGCGTCCACCTCATCCCGTTCCGGGAGAGGTTGTGGGGCGGGCCCCCGGCAACACCGAAGCATCCGCGCGCACGGAAGCCCGCAGGCCGCGCCGGGACCCACCACCCTCTCCCGCGAAGCGGGGGAGGGCGAGCGCTCTAAGGCGCGGGGAGGGGGCCGCCCCGCCGCCGCCGCACGTTCCCCTGTCCGACGCCCTGATGCCGTCCAATCCACAACGCACTCGCGCACTTCCGCACTCCCGCACCTGTTCCCCCGCCCGCCGTCCGCTCGATTCCCCGCCCGTCTCGCCCGCCCATCCTCCCCCATCCCCGCCGACCTCCCCACCCGTGCCAAACCACACCCGACCCGCTACATTGGCCCCCCGTTTTCCGGAAGCCCGAACCCGACCGAACACGGCTGAATGAGCACCCTCACCCCCCCCTCGCCGGCTCCCGCGGCCACGCAGGACGCGGTCACCGCCGACGAGATCTGTACGCTGATCCGCTCGCACGGCCGCGCCGACGAGGCGCTGGTCTGCGACTTCGCACGCGTCTTCATCGGCCGCGCGCCGCGGGCGCTCTTGGAGGAGCGCTCGGCCGCCGAGCTGGCCGCGCTGACGCTGGGCGCCTGGGAGTTCCTGAAGCGCGCCCGCCCCGACCAGGTGAACGTGGAGGTCGCCGACCCCCGCGACGAGGGGTGGAAGGCGCCCGTCTCCGTCATCCGCACCGAGGTGGGCGACCGGCCCTTCATCGTAGACACCATCCGCGAGTACCTGACCGGCGAGAACGTCCCCATCCTGCAGTACGTCTACCCCGTGCTGCGCGTGGACCGCGGCGCCGACGGCGCCATCACCGCCGTGTCGGCCGCGGCGGGGGGCGACCAGCTCGAGGCGCTGGGGCACATCGAGATCCCGCACGTGGCCCGGCGCGAGCGCGCCGAGCAGATCCGCGGCGAGGTGGCCCGCCGCCTCACCGACGTGGTGGAGGCCACGCGCGACTTCCGCGCGATGGTGGCGCAGCTCGAGCGCGTGCAGGGCGAGGTGGCCGGCTACGTCCGCCGCTTCCCCGACCGCGCCCGCGAGTACGGCGAGTTCCTGGAGTTCCTGGGGTGGCTGCGCGAGGGGAACTTCGTCTTCCTGGGCTACCGCGCCTACGCGTTCGCCGGCGAGGGCGAGGCCGCGGCGGTGGGGCTGGTGCCGGGGAGCGGGCTGGGGATCCTGGCCGACGAGGAGCGCTCGCGCTACGCCCGGCCGCAGCCGCTGGCGCGGATGCGCCCCGAGCTGCGCGAGCGCGTGGTGGGCGGGCCGCTGCTGATCGTGAGCAAGGCCAACCGCGAGAGCACCGTGCACCGCCGCGCCCGCATGGACTACGTGGGCGTCAAGCAGCTCGACGAGGCGGGGAACGTCTCGGGCGAGTGGCGCTTCCTGGGGCTGTTCACCAGCCAGGCCTACGCCCAGTCGCCCGCCGACGTGCCGATCCTGCGCCACAAGCTGCGCCACATCCTCACCGGCAGCGGCGCCCGCCCGGGGAGCCACGACTACAAGGAGATCATCTCGATCCTGAACGAGATGCCCAAGGAGGAGCTCTTCCAGGCCTCCGCGGCGCAGCTGCGGGACGAGGTGAACGTGGTGCTGGGCCACCTCTTCAGCGACGAGGTGCGCGTGTCGCTGCGCCCCGACCCGCTGCGCGGCGAGGTGTCGGTGATGGTGATCCTCCCGCGCGGCCGCTTCAGCGCCGAGATCCGGCGCGAGATCGGCACGCTGCTGGAGCAGCGCCTGGGCGGCACCGTGCGCGACAAGCACCTGGCCATGGGCGGCGCCGACCAGGCCCGGCTCCACTTCTACCTCACCGACCCCGAGGGCACGGCGCCCGGCGCCGACGCCGACGCGGCGCAGGTCGAGCGCGCGCTGGAGCGCGAGATCGCCCTGCTGCTGCGCTCGTGGGAAGACCTGGTGGAGGAGCGCCTGGCCGCCGCCGGCGACCCCGCCGAGGCGCAGCGGCTGGCGCGCGCCTACGGCCAGGCGTTCGGGCAGGACTACCGCGCCGCCAACACCCCCGAGGCCGCCACGCGCGACGTGGCGCGGATGGAGGAGATGCTGCGCGCGGGAGAGACGGTGTCGCTCCTCCTGCGCCCGGCGGTGGAGGGCGAGACGGTGGCCGCCGGCGCCACCGTGCTGCGGCTGTACCTGGCCGGCGAGCGGCTGGTGCTGTCCGACTTCATGCCCACGCTGGAAGACCACGGCGTGCGCGTGCTGGAGGTGGACACCTTCGAGCTGCAGCCCGGCGACGCGCTCCCGCAGCTGATGACCTACTCCTTCCACGTGCAGACGCGCGAGGGCGCCCCGATCCCCGAGGCGCTCTACCCGGCGCTCGCCGAGAGCCTGCTGGCCTCGCGCGGCGGCGACGCCCAGCGCGACCCGTACGCCGCGCTGACGCTGGTCTCCGGGCTGCGCTGGCGCGAGGTGGACGTGGTGCGCACCTACGCCAACTACGCCTCGCAGATCGGCGCGGTGCCGTCGCGGCTGTCTCCCGTCCGCGCGTTCCTGAGCTATCCGAAGGTGGCGCGGCTGCTGGTGGACCTCTTCCACGCGCGCTTCGCCCCCGGGCAGAAGCCGGGGAAGGCGCAGCTCGGGGGGATCCGGGCCGCGCTGCACGCCGAGCTCGAGGCCGTCACCTCGCTCGCCGACGACCGCGCGCTGCGGCGGCTGGTGAACCTGGTGGAGGCCACCGTGCGCACCAACTACTACCGCCACGGCGGCGCCGAGCCCACCGGTCGCTCGGGCGGCGTTCCCTACGTATCGATCAAGGTGCGCTCGGCCGACGTGGAGGAATTGAAGAAGACGCGGCTCCTCTACGAGATCTACGTCCATTCCTCGCGGATGGAGGGGGTGCACCTGCGCGGCGCCCCGGTGAGCCGCGGCGGCATCCGCTGGAGCGACCGCCCCGACGACTTCCGCACCGAGATCATGGGGCTGGTGCAGACGCAGGTGGTGAAGAACGCCACCATCGTCCCCAGCGGGAGCAAGGGCGGCTTCATCACCAAGCGCGTCTTCCCCGACCGCGACGGGCAGATGGAGGAGGCGCGCCAGCAGTACATGACGCTGATGCGCGGCCTGCTCGACGTCACCGACAACCTCGTCGACGGCAAGGTGGTGCCGCCCCCCGACGTGGTGCGCCACGACGGCGACGACCCCTACCTGGTGGTCGCGGCCGACAAGGGGACGGCGCACCTCTCCGACACCGCCAACGCGGTGGCGGCGGAGTACGGCTTCTGGCTCGACGACGCCTTCGCCAGCGGCGGGAGCCAGGGGTACGACCACAAGAAGGAGGGGATCACCGCCAGGGGCGCCTGGGAGTGCGTGAAGCGGCACTTCCGCGAGATGGGGAAGGACATCCAGGCCGAGCCGTTCACCGTGGCCGGCGTGGGCGACATGAGCGGCGACGTCTTCGGCAACGGGATGCTCCTCTCCCCGGTGATCCGGCTGGTGGCGGCGTTCGACCACCGGCACGTGTTCATCGACCCCGAGCCCGACCACGCGCGCTCCTTCGCCGAGCGGCAGCGGATGTTCGACCTCCCGCGCTCGAGCTGGGACGACTACGACCGCTCGGTGCTCTCCCCCGGCGCGATGATCGTCCCGCGCGCCAGCAAGGAGATCGAGCTGACGCCGGAGGCCCGGCGCGCGCTGGGGCTGGGCGACGAGGTGGAGAAGCTGGACGGCGAGGGGCTGGTGCGCGCGGTGCTGAAGGCGCCGGTGGAGCTGCTCTGGAACGGCGGGATCGGCACCTACGTGAAGAGCCCCGAGGAGACGCACGGCGACGTGGGCGACACCACCAACGACCCGGTGCGCATCGACAGCAGCGAGCTGCGCTGCCGGGTCGTGGGCGAGGGCGGCAACCTGGGCTTCACCCAGAAGGGGCGCATCGACTTCGCCGTGCGCGGCGGGCGGCTGAACACCGACGCGCTCGACAACTCGGCCGGCGTGGACATGTCGGACCACGAGGTGAACCTCAAGATCCTCCTGGGCGCCGTGGTGCGCGCGGGGGAGATGGACATGGAGGGGCGCAACGCGCTGCTCCGCTCCATGACCGACGAGGTGAACCGGCTGGTGCTGCGCAACAACTTCGGCCAGTCGCTCGCCGTGTCGCTCGACCAGGCGCGGAGCCGGGAGGCGCTGGACGACTTCGTCTCGCTGATCAACGGGCTGGCCCGCGACGGCCGGCTGAACCCCGCGGCGGAGGGGATCCCCGACGCCGACGGGCTGCGCGCGCGCGCCAAGGAGAAGCTGGGGCTCACCCGGCCCACGCTGGCGGTGCTCCTCTCGCACGCCAAGCTGAAGGCCAAAGCCGCGCTGCTCGCCTCCACCGTCCCCGACGACGACGCGACGGACGACTACCTGGTGGAGTACTTCCCGCGCGCGGCGGTGGACACGGCCGGCGAGGCGCGGCTGCGCGAGCACCGGCTGCGGCGTGAGATCGTGACCACCGAGCTGGTGAACGACCTGGTGAACCTGATGGGCTCGTCGTTCCTGCACCGGGTGAGCCGCGATTCGGGGCGGCCGACGGCCGAGGTGGTGCGGGCGTGGCTGGTGGCCAGCCGCATCGCCGGCGCCGCCGAGATCCGCGCCGACATGACGGCGGCGGAGGGGCGCTTCCCCGCCGAGGTCGTCTACCGCTGGCTGCTGGGGCTGGCGCGGGTGCTGGAGCAGACCACGCAGTGGCTGCTGGCCAACGTGCAGGGCGAGGTGGCCACCGCGGCGATCATCGAGGAGGCGCGCACGGGCCTGGCCACGCTGCGCGGCGGGTTCGCGCAGTTCGTGGCCGGCGAGGACCGCCACGTGTTCATGCAGCGCCTGGGCGAGCTGCAGGACCTGGGGGTGGAGAAGGCGCTGGGCGAGCGGCTGATCACCCTGCGCTTCCTCCCGCAGCTCCTGGAGATCGTGAGCGCCGCGCGCGCCGCGGGCACCGAGGAGACGCGCACCGCGCGCGCCTTCTACGCGGTGAGCGAGACGCTGGGCACCGCCCGCCTGCGCGAGGGGCTGCGCGCCGCCGCCGGCGACAACCCGTGGGACCGGCGCTACGCCGGCACCCTGGGCGACGACCTGACCGCCGCCCAGCGCGCCGTGGTGGCCGCCGTGCTGCGCGACGGCCAGGACCCCGCGCGGGCGCTGCGCGCGCTGGAGACGGCGCACCCCCGCGAGTTCGGCGGGTTCCGCGAGCTCGCGGCCGAGCTGAGCGTGGGCGAGTGCCCGATGGCCGCGTTCGCGCTGGGCGTGCGGCAGCTCCAGTCGATCGCGCGCGCGGTGTCGGAGGCACCGGCGGCCACCTGAGCGGTGGACGAGGGTGAGGGAACGAGCGAGGGGGCCGGCAGCGATGCCGGCCCCCTCGCTTTTCGTGCACGTGGGAGATGCGTGTCCCGCCAACAGAGTGACGCGACCGCGCCGATCGCGTGAGGGATTCGCGCCCGGAGGGCCGAGACGCCGGCGCGCTCGCGCCGGCGTCCGCGGGAACGAGCGGGACCATGGCGCGCCGGCGGCTCGGCGCCGTTGGCAACGGCGGTATCGTTGCCTACGGCGCGCGAAGCCCGGCCCGGAGCGCAGCGGAGGGACACGCCCGCACCCGCCGTTTCCGTCGTCCCCCGGCCACCCCACGTCTCGCGATCCGAATCAGTCCGCGCCGACGGGGGACGCGTACCGGGCGGGAACCCGCGCGCGCCTGCGACCCGACGCGACCACCTCGCGCGCCTCGTCGATGGCGTCGGCGACGATGACGGCGGCGCGGCGGACCTGTTCGGGCGCGTGGCCGGCCATCACCTGCATGCGGAAGCGCGAGCCGCGCACCGGCACCGCCGGGTACTCCACCAGGTTCACGAACACCCCGCGCTCGAACACCCGCTTCGCCGCGAGCCGTGCCACCGCCGCGTCGCCCACCGGCACCGGCACCACCGGCGACGGGTCGCCCAGGCAGCCGATCCCGCGGGCGGCGAACCCCTCGCGCAGCGCCACCGCGTTGCCGCGCACCTTCTGCCGCAGCGCCTCGCCCTCGGTCGAGCGCACCACGCCCAGCGCCTCGCGCACCACGCACGCCTGCACCGGCGAGAGGGCGTTGGAGAAGATGTGCGGCCCGGCCAGCACCCGCACGAACTGCCGCACCGCCGGCGAGCGCGTGGCCAGGAAGCCCCCGTTCGAGGCGAAGGTCTTGGAGAAGGCGCCGATCACCAGGTCCACCTTCCCCAGCATGCGCTGGACGCCGATGCTCCCCGTGCCGCCCGGCCCCAGCGCGCCGAAGTCGTGCGCGACGTCGACCAGGAGGGTGGCGCCGAACTCGCCGCACAGCGCCTGCAGCGCGTCGATGCGCGGTGTGTCGGAGTCCATCGAGAACAGCCCCTCGGTGACCACCAGGATCCCGTTCGCCGAGTCCCTGGCGCGGATGGCGGCCAGGCTCTCGGCCACCGCCTCGGCGCTCAGGTGGCGGTGGCGCACCACGTTGCGCGTGGCCGCGTCGGCGCCGCTCTGCAGGCAGGCGTGCGACAGCGCGTCCATCACCACGTGGTCGCCGGGCCGCACCAGCGCCGTGATGGCGCCGAAGCCGGCGGCCCACCCGGTGGGGAACAGCGCCACGTGCGGCATCGCCAGCGCCTCGGCCAGCGCGGCCTCGAGCCGCAGCCCCGGCGCGGTGTTCCCGCCCAGCATCGCCGAGCCGGCGCTGTGCAGCCCGTGGTCGCGGATCCCGCGGTGCGCCGCCTCCACCACCGCCGGGTGGGTGGAGAGCGAGAGGTAGTCCTGCGAGGCGAAGTTGTCGCCCACGCGCAGCTCGCCCAGCTCGCTGCGCACGCCGCACTCGGCGTCGGGCGCGGCCTCCAGCGAGCGCGAGTAGGGCCACAGGCCGGCGTGCCGGCGGGCGTCCTGCCAGGCGAAGAAGGGCTCGGTGCG
The DNA here is from genome assembly GCA_035630095.1 of Longimicrobium sp. GTDB lineage: Bacteria > Gemmatimonadota > Gemmatimonadetes > Longimicrobiales > Longimicrobiaceae > Longimicrobium. Next base: position 683 of record DASQLJ010000500.1, on the reverse strand, counting down.
TGCCAGCAGGTCGGGCCCGGCCGGGTTCGCGTAATGCGAGACGAAGTGCCGCATCAGCGGCGTATTCAAAAGGTCGCGCTCGTCCATGGTGTGCGTCCTGTGGGTCTGGAGATGGGGGATGGCTCCCGCGGGCAACGGAGACGCACGTGTCGGCACCCGCCGCGCGGATGGCGCGGCGGCGCTTCGTGAAGCGCAGGTTCGTCGTGTCACCGAGGGAGGATGCCTACCGGTCGGCAGGCGGGCTCGCAGCGGAAGGGACGTCGTGCGGAAGCGTGTATCCGTTGTGGCGCGGAAGCAGCGGAAAAGTAACGTTTAATCAGGCGTGGTCAACCGTCTCGCCGTGACTTTTCGCGAGTCCCAAGATGTTGACGGGGTTCGGCTTACACGAATCGGCCAATACCTTCGGAGCCTGGGCGAGGACCGCGAGGACCGCGAGGACCGCGCGGCCGGGAGCCGCACGCGACGCGCCACCCCTACGCCGATTCCGTGGCCGCAGCCTCGCGCCGTTTGCAAGGCTTCCGTGACCCCTTCACCCGGCGCCGGGGTGATCCACGAACCGCCGCCGCGTATATTGCTACACCGCGCCACGCGCCCCGGCACACGGTGATCTCGGCCCGGACGAACCTCGGCAGGGCGCGCCGACCCATCACCCTCTCCCGCGAAGCGGGGGAGGGCGAGCGCTC
>DASQLJ010000499.1:0-8962 GCA_035630095.1 Longimicrobium sp. | reverse complement strand
TCGGGGAGCGACCGCCTGCCGGACGGCCATCGCGGCTACATCGTGAAGTTCGCCAGCCGCGGCGAGCCGGCGGACGCGGGCGCGGTGGAGCTCGCCTATTCGCGCATGGCCGCGGCGGCGGGGCTGGAGCTTCCGCCCGCGCGGCTGTTCGCGACGCCGGCCGGCGGGCGGTACTTCGGCGCGGAGCGCTTCGACCGGCCGGCGGGCGCGCGGCGGCACGTGCACACGCTGGCCGGCCTGCTCCACGCCGACTTCCGCCTCCCCGAGGTGGACTACGAGGCGTACCTCCGCGCCACCCTCTACCTTACCCGCGACCACTCCGCCGTGGTGCAGGCGTTCCGGCGGATGGCGTTCAACGTGCTGGCCCACAACCGCGACGACCACGCGCGCAACTTCGGGTTCCTGATGGAGCCGGACGGCACCTGGCGCCACACCCCCGCCTACGACCTCACCTTCAGCCACGGCCCAGGCGGCGAGCACACCATGGCCGTCGCCGGCGAGGGCCGCCAGCCCACCCGCCGCCACTTCGCCGACCTCGCCGCGAAGATGTCGATCCGCCCGGCCGCGAGGGACGAGGCGGTGGAGCGCGCGGCGGACGCGGTGAGCCGGTGGCCGCACTTCGCCGCCGACACCGGCGTGGCCGACGCGCTCGCGACCGAGATCGACGCGCGCCTGCGTCTCGTATCCGGGAAGGCGCTCGCGACGGGGGCGTAGGCCGTCCGTCGATCCAATCCCCACGACCGCGATGACTTTTGTCGTCCGCGCCGTGGACGGAGCGCTCGCCAGTAGCGTGGATCTGCTTTCCCTTGTTACGTTTGGATGACCCGTCGGACAGGCTCGCGACGGCGCGCCGTCCGCATCGTTCGATGAGGCTTCGTGATGCCGGTGGAGGTAGGCCGTGTGTGATTCGCGGCGTGCCGGTGCGGTTCTCCGCGGTCCGCTGCTTCGAATGACAGAAAGCGGCCCCCTTCCGCGTTTCTCTGGAAACCCGCAGGCACCGCCTGCACGTGCGTCCCTTCCGTGGTTGCCCTCATGACCGCTTCCAGGCTCCTCCTCGCGCTCGCCGCCCTCGCGTGCGGCGCGCCCGCGCTCGCCGCGCAGACCGTCCAGGGGCGCTTCGTGGATCCATCGGGCGAGCCGGTGCCGGGCGGGCGCGCCGTGCTGCGCGACCGCCAGGGGCGCGACGTGGCCACCGCCATGACCGGCCGCGACGGCGCGTTCGTGCTGCAGGCGCCCCGCGCCGGGCGCTACTCGCTGAGCGTGGAGCGGATCGGCTACGGCCTGACGCAGTCCCCCGTCTTCGAGCTGGCGAACGGGCAGACGCTGGAGCAGCAGGTGGCGGCGAACCCGCAGCAGGTGGCGCTGCAGGGCGTGGTGGTGCGCGGCCGCTCGCGCTGCACGCCGCGGCCGGGGACGGGGGCGGAGACGGCGACGGTGTGGGAGGAGGCGCGCAAGGCGCTGCGCAGCGCGCGCGAGAACGAGTCGGCCGCGAACCAGTACGGGGTGCGGCGCTTCTGGCGACAGCTCGACGCCGACGGGAAGACCATCGTGCGCGACTCGGTCGCCCCGGCCGAGATCACCACCGGCAGCCCCTTCATCTCCGCCCCGGCCGAGCGGCTGGCGGAGACCGGGTTCATCGAGAGCGCGGGGAGCGACCTCCTCTTCCACGCCCCCGACGCGGCCGTCCTCCTTTCCTCCGACTTCCAGAACGGGCACTGCTTCGCGCTGCAGGAGGGGGAGAACGGGCTGATCGGCCTCTCGTTCGAGCCGGTGCGGCGGGGGGAGAAGAGCGACGTGCAGGGCACGCTCTGGCTGGACCGCGCCTCGGCCGAGCTGCGGCGCGTGGAGTACCGCTACACGCGCGTGCCCGGGCTGCGCGAGCCCAGCGACGCGGCGTCGGGGCGGATGGACTTCCGGCGGCTGGACGACGGCCGCTGGATCGTGAGCCGCTGGGCGATCCGCATGCCGGTGATCGTGGCCCAGCCGGTGGCGGGGGTGAACCTGATCCCCGGCGTGGAGCGCAGCACCCGCGACCAGAGCCAGCTCCACTTCCAGCTCGCCGCCCAGCTCGAGCAGGGCGGCGACGTGGTGGCGGTGACCACCGCCGCGGGCGGGCGGATCGACCTGGCCGGCTCGGCGCTGGTGCGCGGCATGGTGTTCGACAGCACGCGCCTCCAGCCCCTGGCGGGCGCCAGCGTGAGCGTGGGCGGGCGCGGGCACACCGCCGTCACCGACTCGCTCGGGCGCTACACCCTGCGCGACGTGCCGGCGGGCGAGTACGCGCTCGCCTTCTCCAGCCCGCGGCTCGACTCGATGCGCTTCGTCCCCACCCCCGTTCCCGTCACCCTGCGCGAGGGCGCGACCACGGAGGTGAACCTGGCAGTCCCGCCGCTGGCGGCCGTGTGGGCCTCGGCGTGCGCCGACAGCGGGCGCGCGGCGGGGAAGGGCGTGCTGGTGGGCCGCGTGCACGGCGCCTCGGGCGATGCCCAGCCCGGCGCCCGCGTCGCGGTGTCGTGGTCGCAGCCCGGCGCGCCGGCGGGGAACGCGCTGCTCACCACGGACGCGCAGGGCGTCTACCGCCTCTGCTCCGCCCCGGCGGGGCCGGCGCTGACGGTGCGCGTGAACACCTCGCGGGCGACGCTGACCGTGGCCAACCTGCGGGTGGGCGAGGCGCACGCGCTGCGGCAGGACGTGGGGCTCCCCGCCGAGGCCGAGGGCGCGCGTGCCGGCGCCGCGACGGCGCAGGCGACGGTGTCGGGGGTGGTGCGCGGCGGGGCGGGGCAGCCGCTGGCGGGCGCCTCGGTGCGCTTCGGCGAGGGCGCGGCGGCGACCACCGACGGGCAGGGCCGCTTCCGCATCCGGGCGCTGCCGCCGCGCGAGTACCTGGTGACGGTGACGCACCCCGAGCTGGGCACCCGCGCCGCGCGCGTGGCGATGACGGCCGACGCGGGCGAGGTGGACCTGCGCCCCGGGAGCGGCGAGAGCGGCGCGCTGGTGGCGAGCGTGCAGCGGGTGGTGCGGCTGGCGGCGCTGCAGGCGCAGGCGCGCAACGCCACCCTCGACATCCAGGGCTTCTACGACCGCCAGCGCCGCGGGATGGGGACGTTCATCACCGAGGAGCGCCTGCAGAGGAACACCGCGGGGCGCCTGACGGACGTGCTGCGCGGCGTTCCCGGCGTGCGCGTGGTGCGGTGGGTGCCCAGGGACACGGCGAACGCGTTCCAGCGCAACCTGGGCCGCAGCGGCACCGACATCGACGAGCAGTACCGCATCGCCAGCTCGCGCGGGAGCACGGCGATCCTGAACGGGCAGGGGCCGTGCTGGATGGACGTGTACCTGGACGGCGTCCAGGTGCAGAGCTCGAACCCGGCGATGTCCGCGAACCTCGACGCGTACCCGCTCTCAAACGTGCAGGCGGTGGAGGTGTACCGCGGGCCGGCCGAGGCGCCCGAGCAATACAAACAGGCATTCTCCGCATGCGGCGTCGTCCTGCTCTGGACCAAGAGCTAGCGTAGGCCCGGCAGCACAGCCGGACACCGTCTTCTTCGGATTCGAGCCGGTGACCTTGAAACCGGAACGATGCCCGTCATGATGATCCGACCCGCACGGTCGACGAGAAAACAGCGCTAGCCCGCACGGCGTGGATGACGAGGTCCGCAACGTCCTCGACCGCCAAGTGACGTGCTGGACTGCACCAGAAGCGCGCGGCGTAGCGGCACCGCGTAGACGAGACGACGAAGCCCCGGCCGCGCGTGCGGCCGGGGCTTCGTTCGTCTTCGAGATCGCGACGGTCACGGCACCACCTCGAACGCTTGGCCTTGCTGCTGCCGGTAGATGTAGAAGTGGCGGTCGATCGTAAAGATCCGACGCTGACACAGCGCTTCCGCGGCAGCCACGAGCGAGGCGTCCGCGACATCCATCGGCGTATCGGCATAGCGGCGCATCAACACCCGGATGCGCTGCCACTCGCCGGCGGGAGGCGGATGCAGGCGCACAAGACCGGCCTCGAAGTAGCTCCACAGCGCGTCCTGAAACGCCCAGCCTCCACCGCGCCAAGAGGAGGTGCATTGCCTCCACCAGGCATGCCCAGGTGGTGAGAAGCCCCCCGGGCGGAAGGGTGCTCACACCGAGGCGGGAGTGCCACGGATCCCCGCGGTCGATCATGGCGACCAGCGGCGCCGTGTCACAGAGCATCACAGCCGACCGTTCCGCTTTTTCTCGACCAGGTAATCCGAAAACTCATCGCCTGGACGCGCCGCGATCGCGTCCAATCCACCGCTGTCGACCGTGCCGATGAGCCCGGCGAGCCGTTCGGCCATGGTACGCGCCCCTTCCGGCAGAGCGTCCTCCCCTGCGGCAATCGTCGGCGAATCCGGAAGACCGCACGGCCCGTAGCCGGGTCCATCGACGGCCGACATCGCACGGGCGTGATGGGGCGCGTCAGCGGATGGCGGCACGACTCCCTCGATCCATTGTGCAACCGTGCTGCCGGTCGTGGACGCCTCTGCCTCGATCCGGGAGTACACGTCGTCGGGCAACTCTACGTTTCGGCTCATGGTCACCTCCTGCCTTGAATCTATAAAACCAGACAGTCCAAGTCCACGATTTCAGCTGGCCTCTATCGCGCGCATTCGTCACCTTCCCAAGAGATTGCCGTTCATCATGTATCTCAAATCCAGCCAATGGGTTCCGGTCTCTCCTTCTGGCGTGTTTTCATGCCGCTGTCCACGTTTACAGTAGAACGCGAGGGTGCTAGCGCAGCCGTGGCTAAAAACAAGCGGCCGCCTTCTCGTCTTGAGGGGCGGCGGCCGTGTGCGTCGACGTCGGGTCGCTCAGTCGCCGGAGGGGGCGAGCTCGCGCTCGGCGTGCAGGGCGGAGCGCGGGGGGAGCGGGCGCGTGTCGAGCGTCCAGCGGAAGGTGCCCTCGCGCTCGGTGCGCTGGCGCGCGGTCAGGCCGCGGTAGCCACACGGCGGCTTGCGGAGGATGCGGGCCAGCGCGATCCCGATCCACCCCAGCGGCAGGTAGTAGAAGAGGATGTCCCAATCGCGCAGGAAGGCGTGCAGCCGGCCGCGCGCCGGCGGCCTCTGGCGGTCGCGCTCGTGGCGCAGGTAGGCGTACGGCCAGCCGAACGGCGTGCGGCTCCAGATGCGGCCCTTCAGCCTGCGCATCGACGCCCACAGGCCGCGCAGGTCGTACGGCTTCTCGCCGTGCCCGGCCACGGCGTCGTCCAGCCGCTGCTGCGAGATGCGGCGGATGCGCTCGGCCACGCGCACCACGGCGTCGCGCTCGGGGTGCTCGGGGTCGTCTTCCCCCTCCTCGCGCAGGAGCGCGCGCACGTCCACCGGCTCGCCCACCACGAACACCATCCGGCAGGGGAACGCCAGGTAGAAGATGAACGGGAAGAGCGCCGCCGCGAACACCGTGGGGATCGGGAAGAATGGCAGCCCAACGGTCTTCCGGAAGAGCGCGTTCAGCCACTCGAAGGTGACGCTGGTGGGGTTCACCCACTCGGCGTTCACCACGCTCACCGGGTACACCGGCGCGTCGTGCCGCGCCGCCAGCACCACGAAGCTGCTGTGGAAGTGCTGGAGCTGGTAGCGCTTGAGGAAGCCCTTCCCGATCCCCGGCACCCCCTCGGGATAGTAGACGACCTTGTCGCCGCGCCGCAGCAGCGCGTCGTAGTTGCCGAAGGTCATGTCCACCCCGCCGCCGCGCCGCCAGAAGTTGTCCACCCCGTACGGCCGCATCCACCACACCGCGGCGAGCTGCGGCGTGTACACCGAGCGGCACTTGGCGGGCTTCGACAGGCCGAAGTGGCGCCAGAGCAGCGCGTCGAGCACCACCGCGTCGTGCGGGAAGGCGTTGCCGCTGTGGTTGGGGGCGATGATGACGGGGCCCTCGGCGGGGAGCTTCTCCAGCCCGTGCGCCACGCCGCGGAAGTAGTGGTCCACGATCTCGCCCAGGTAGCCGCGGTTCAGCGACTCGATGTACGCCCAGTCGATCGGGTCGTGCGGGACCGCCGCGCCCTCGGCGGGGAGCTCGGGGACGGCGTGGACGGCGGGGATCTCGTCCTGCTCGCTGTCCACCCGCTCCCAGAGCTGCTCCAGGTCGGCGGCGTCCAGCTCCAGGTCGATGCGCAACGGCACGGGGGCGGGGGCGTGCTCGCGCCTCATTTGCCGAACAGCGAGAGGACGATCGCCAGCACGAACATCCCGCCCCACAGCAGCGGCGAGGCCTGCTGGATCGCCGCCAGCACCCCGCCGATGATGCACGCCGCCGCCAGGATGCTCCCCTTGATCCCGCTGAGCGGGTTCTGCGGCGGGCTGTTCAGGTGCTCGTCGGCGAACTTGAAGCCGGCGGAGAGGAGCTGCGGCAGGCGGATCGCAAGGTCCACCATCTCCGGGCTGCCGCGCAGGAGCTGCCGCGCGAGCTGGCGGGGATCGAACTGCTGCTGGAAGATCTTGCTCACGTGCTTCTGCGACACCCCGGCCACGTCGAGCTGCGGGTCGAGGACGCGGCCCACCCCCTCGAAGGTCACCAGCGCCTTCACCATCAGCGTCATCTCCACGGGGAAGAAGACGCGGTAGCGCCCGCCCAGGCCCACGGACTCCAGGATGAGCTGCGCGATCGAGATCTCGCCGCGCGCGGCGTGGGTCACGAAGCGGCGCGACAGGTCGGTCACGGCGCGGCGGAAGCCGGCGGGGTCGCCGCCCTTGCCCACCGTGGCCATGTCCACCAGGTAGCGCGTGGAGCCCTCCACGTCGCCCGTGACCAGCGCGTGGAAGTAGTACAGCATCTGCCGGCGCGTGCGCTCCTCGAAGCGGCCGACCATCCCCAGGTCGATGAAGGCGACGCGCACGCGCTTCCCCGGCAGGATCATCAGGTTGCCGGCGTGCAGGTCGGCGTGGAAGAAGCCGTCGCGGTAGAGCATGCGGATGATGGACGCAGCGCCCAGGTCCACCACGCGCGCGCGGTCTTCGGCCGGCAGCTCGAAGGTGGCCGGCGAGCCGGGCTTGAAGCCGTCCATGAACTCCATCGTGAGCACCTCGCGCGAGCTGAGGTGGCGATGGATGCGCGGGAACACCACGTCGGGGATGTCGCGGAAGTTCGCGGCGAAGGTCTCCGCGTTGTCGGCCTCGAAGGTGTAGTCCACCTCCTTGCGCGTGTAGGCGCTGAACTCGGCGGCGATCTGGCGCGGCTGGTAGCGGGGGATCAGCCACTGCAGGAATCCCCCGACCATGCCCAGCAGGGTCAGGTCGCTCTCGATCATCTCGGCCACGCCGGGCTTGATCACCTTCACCACCACCCGCTCCCCCTCCAGCGTCTCGGCCAGGTGCGCCTGGGCGATGGAGGCGGAGCCGAGCGGCGTTTCGCTCACGCTGCGGAACGACGCCTCCAGCGGGCGCTCCAGCCCGCGCTCGATGATCTCGCGGAGCTGGATGAAGGGGATCGCCGGGAGCCGGTCGAAGAGGTTCTGCAGCTCGCGCGTGATGGAGCGCGGGAGCAGGTCTTCGCGGATGGCCATGATCTGGCCCAGCTTGATGTACGTGGGCCCCAGGATCTCCAGCCGCCGCCGCAGCTGCTGCGGGAAGGTGAGCTTGCGGATCTCCTTGTCCAGGAAGGGCCATACCAGCGACGCGGTGAGCCGCGGGAACCACGAGTGCAGCCCGTGCCGCCGCTCTCGCGGCAGCGCGCGCACGTACGCCGCCGCGCCGCCCGCCAGCAGCCCCAGCACGTGGCGGTACACCACGAAGAAGCGCCGCACGACCCCGCGGTACGGGCGCAGCGGGTCGAAGAGGAACGGCCGCGACGGCGCCGGCGGAGGCGTCGTGTCCGCGGACGGCGGCGGGGGCGCGGCGGCGGGCCGCGGCTCGGGCGCCGGGTCGGACGAAGCGGCCGACGGCGGATCGGACGGCGACGCGGCGGGGGTTTCGCGCACCGGAACGAGGGCGCGGGGCTCCAGCAGCGTGGCGTCGGGATCGGGCGTTCGGGGCGGCACCGCGAACGCCTCCACCGTGCGCTCGACCTCCTCCACCTTCGCGCGCGAGCGGCGCTTGCGGGGCGGGGGATCGATGAACTCGGCGAGCGGCGGCTCGTATGCTTCGACCGTCGCCTCGATCGGCGGCCCGTCCGCGTCGGCGGGCGGAGCGGAGGCCGTGGACGCGTGGCGCTTGTGAAGCGAGGGATCGAAGAGCTCGGCGAGCGGCGGCTCGGGCGCTTCGGCCGTCGCCTCGATCGGCGGCGCGTCCGGCTCGGCGGACGGAGCGGAGGCCGTGGGCGCGCGGTCGATGGGATCCGGCGCCTCGATCGTCCTCTCGCCCCCGCCGGCGACGAAGCGGAGGATCGGCGCGTCCTCGGCGGTGGCCTCGTCCGCCGCCGCCTCTCCGTCCGCAGCCGATTGCGGGAACGCGGAGAGCCGCGGCCCGGCGTCCACGGGGGACGGGTCGGGGCGCGGCTCGCTGCCGAACAGCTCCGGCTGCGGCTCGGCGGCGGGGGGCTCGGCGCGGGGGCGGCGGGCGCGCGGCCCGCTTTCGCCCTCGCCGTCCGCCGGGGCGGTGGGGATGGGGACCTCCTTGCTCCGCACGGGCCTCAGGCGTAGAGCGTCTGGATCTCGTCGGCGTGCCGCTCGTTGATCACCCGGCGCTTGATCTTGAGCGTGGGCGTGAGCTCGCCGGTCTCGATGCTCCAGGGGCGGGTGACCAGGGCGAACTTCTTCACCTGCTCCCAGTGCGGCAGCGCCGCGTTCACCGCGTCGACCTCGCCCTGGATCAGCTCCCTCACCGCGGGGTCGGCGGCCAGGTCGCCGGGGATCGCCTTCCCGTTCTCCTTCAGCCAGTTGCCCACGGCCACGGCGTCCAGCACCAGCAGCGCGCTGCAGAACTGCCGGCTGTTGCCGATCACCACGCACTGCTCGACGTAGCGGCTGGCGGAGAGCCGGCGCTCGATCGGCTGCGGGGCGATG
>DASQLJ010000498.1:0-12429 GCA_035630095.1 Longimicrobium sp. | reverse complement strand
TAGGCGCGCGACGCGTCGTCGCCGAGCTGGGCGTGCACCCACACCTGCCGCTGGGCGGGGGTGAGCGGGAACGGGCGGGGGACGCCGGCGGACGGGCGCTCCGGCGCGGGGAAGAGCTTCAGGCCGGCGGGGAGGGCCGCGACCGCCGGTCCCCCGGCGCCCCCGGCGCCCCCGGCGGGCGGGGGCCCGCCGCCGGGGCCCGACCGCTCCGGGAGGAAGCCGCCCTCGCGCAGGGCGTGCACGCTCTCGCGGAACGCCTCCACGAAGCGGTCGCAGTCCTCGTCGGTGTGCGCGGTGGAGAGGAAGCAGGCGCGCCCCTCCCATACGTAGATCCCCCGCTCCACCATGTGGTAGAAGAGGAGGTCGATGAACGGGTTCTCCGTGCGGTAGCCGAACTGGAAGAGCGATCCGCAGCCGATGACGAAGATCGGGACCTCCTCCTCGTCCAGCAGCCGGCGCAGCGCCTCCACCAGCCGCGCGGCCCGGGCGTTCAGCTCGTCGTACAGCGCCGGCCCGCGCGCCTGCAGGTGGCGCAGCGCGGCGCACGCCGCCGCCATCACCACCGGGTGCTTGCAGAAGGTGCCGGCGAAGAAGGTCTGGTCGGCGGCCGGGAAGGAGGCGTCGCCGTAGCTCCACTGCCCGCCATCGATGGCGTCCATCAGCCGCGCGCGCCCCGCAACCACGCCCAGCGGGAAGCCGCCGCCGATCACCTTCCCGTAGGTCACCAGGTCGGCGTCGATCCCCAGGAAGCCCTGCGCGCCCCGGGCCTCCAGCCGGAGCCCGCTGATCATCTCGTCGAAGATCAGCACCACGCCGGTCCGCTCGGTCAGCGCGCGCAGCTCGCGGAGGAAGTCGCGCGGGTGGAACTCGGGCCTGCGGCTCTGCACGGGCTCGGCGAGGACCGCGGCGATCTCGCCCGCGTGCTCCTCGATCCAGCGCAGCGTCTCGGGCTTCCCGTACGGGAGGATCACCACGTCGTCCACCATCCCCTGCGGCGTTCCCGGCGCCACCGGGCGCGCGCCCGGGCCCGCGCCGCCGCCCGCGCTCCGGGCGAGGATGCCGTCGAAGCAGCCGTGGTACGAGCCTTCGAACAGGACCACGCGGTCGCGGCCGGTGACCGTGCGCGCGATGCGCAGCGCCGTCATCACCGCCTCGGAGCCGGTGTTGCAGAAGGTCACCCGCTCCACCCCGGTGAGCTCGCGGATCATCCGCGCCGCCGGCCCCGCCAAGTCCGACTGCGGGCCCAGGTGGAAGCCGCGCCGAAGCTGCTCCTCCACCGCCTCGACGATGAACGCGGGCCGGTGGCCGAAAAAGTGGACGCCGAAGCCGATGGTGAAGTCGATGTACTCGTTGCCGTCCACGTCCCACAGCCGCGATCCCTGCGACCGCTCGCCCACCACGGGATAGAGGAGCTCCTTGGTGGCCATCCGGAAGTTGAGCGAGGCGCGGTTGTCGGCCAGCACCGGCCGGTTCTCGGCCGCGTACTCGCGCGAACGGCGGGTGCGCGCCGTGTAGCGCTCGACCAGCGCCCCGAAGTGCCTCGCCTGCCGCTCGGTGAAGCCGCCCCCCTGCCCCATCGTCTGGCGGACGGGGCGATGCGGCCCGTGCGAGGCCGGCCGCTCCACGGCGGCCGCGGGCACGGCGGACATCCGGCCGCCCGCGGCGAGCGCCGGCGCGGGCGTCTCCGGCCCCTGGCCGCTCCCCGCCGACGCCACGGCGACGGCCGAAGCCGCGCCCGTCTCCACGTGCCGCTCGTTCCCCGTCGGAGAGACGGGCGCGACGGCGAGGGTGGCCACGGCAGCGGCGGTGTCGATCGTGTCGACGGGGTGGACGAAGCCGGTGCGGACCAGGGGGGCGGCCGGCGCCGCGAGCGGGTCCACGCGCCGCCCGTTCCCCGTCGCTTGCGTCGTCTCCGTGGATCGGCCGTTCCCCGCCGTCGTGGCGGCGGGACGATCGTCCCCCGCGGGGTGGGGCACGCCGCGCAGGAGCACGAGCTGCTCCCGCATGATCGCGAGCTGCTGCGCCACGATCTCGCGCAGGTCGAGCGCGCCGGCGGCGGGTGGCTCGTCCCCGGCGGCGCGCTCCAGCGGCGGGATGGACATGGGGTCGGGCACGGCGTCGGGCGGGACCTGGCGGTCCAGGTGCGCCGACAGCTCGCCGATGGTGGAGATCCCCTCCAGCAGCTTGCGGAAGGGCACCTTCACGCCGAACGAGCCTTCGATCGTCCGGCTCGCCTGCATCAGCAGGAGCGAATCGGCGCCCAGCTCCAGGAAGGTGCGGGTCGTGGCCAGCTCGGCCGCCGGCGTGCCCAGCAGGCGGGCGAACAGCTCCGTCACGCCGCCGGCGATCCGCGATGCGCGGTCCGCCGCCGGGACCGATGGGGCCGCCGCGGAAGCGGGCGGCGGCTCGGAAGCGGGCGCCGGCGCGGACGCGGGCGGCGGCGCGGATGCGCGGGGGTGCGGCGGGAGCCGGTGCTCCGTGCGCGCGAACGGGTAGGTGGGGAGCGGCACCCTGCGCCGCGGCTCGTCGCCGCGCAGCGACGCCCAGTCGATCTCCACGCCCGCCGTCCAGAGCGTCGCGGCCGCCTCGAGGATCGTCAGGTCGCTGGCGTCGGGCCGGTCGGCGCGGGGCACGCTGTTCACGATCGTCCGGCCGCCGCCGCCCGAGGCGTGGCGGCGCGCGAAGGTGCCGAGCGTCTCGCCGGGCCCCACCTCGACCAGGACGCGGTCCGGCTCTTCCAGCAGCCGGCCGACGCCGTCGTCGAAGCGGACCGTTTCGCGGAGGTGGCGCACCCAGTAGCCCGGGTCGGTCGCCTGCTCGGCCGTGATCCAGTCGCCGGTGACGTTGGAGAGGAAGGGGATGGCGGGCGGGGCCGGCCGCGCCCTGCGCACGGCGGCGGTGAACGCGTCGAGGATCGGGTCCATCGCGGCGGAGTGGAACGCGTGCGAGGTGTGCAGCCGCCGCGCCTCCACGCCGCCGGCGGCGAGCGCCGCCTCCATCGCGTCCACGTCGGCGGTGTCGCCCGAGACCACGCAACTCGCCGCGCCGTTCACCGCCGCCAGCGACAGCCGCTCCGGGAGGATCGGGCGCAGCTCGGCCTCGGGGAGCGGCACCGCCAGCATCGCCCCGCCCGGCAGCGCCTGCATCATCCGCCCGCGCGCCTCCACCAGCACCAGCGCCGCCTCCACGGTGAACACGCCCGCGAGGCAGGCGGCCACGTACTCGCCGATGCTGTGGCCGAGCATCGCGCCCGGCGTGACCCCCCACGACATCCACAGCCGCGCCAGCGCGTACTCCACCGCGAACAGCGCGGGCTGGGTGTAGCGCGTCTGGCCCAGGCGCGCGTTCGCGGCTTGCTCGCCGTCTTCGGCGGGGAAGAGCGCCGTGCGCAGGTCCATCCCCAGGCCGTCGGCCAGCGCGTCGGCGCAGCGGTCGATCTCGCGCCGGAACACGGGCTCGCACTCGTACAGCTCGCGCGCCATCCCGGCGTACTGCGTCCCCTGGCCGGGGAAGAGGAAGGCGACGGCGGGGGCGCGCTCGGCGGCCTCGCGCGTGGCGGGCGGGCGGGCGGCGATCCCGGCGAGCGCGTCGCCCGCCTTCAGGGCGCCGCGCGCCACCGCCGCCCAGCGGTGCGGGTGCTCCGCCCGCCCCACCTGCAGGGTGTGCGCCACGTCGGCGAGCGAGAGGTCGGGGCGCGCGGCCAGGTGGTCGCCGAGGCCGCGGCGGATCCGCTCCAGCGCGTGCCCGGTCTTCGCGCTCAGCACCAGGAGCTGCGCCCGGTCCGAGGCGGGCGCGGGCGGGACCTCGGGCGCCTCCTCCAGCACCACGTGCGCGTTGGTGCCGCCCATCCCGAACGAGCTGACCCCCGCCCGCCGCGGCGCTGCGCCGCGCTCCCAGGCGGTCAGCGCCGCGTTCACGTGGAAGGGCGAGTCGTCCAGCCCCGTCTCGGGGTTGGCCTTCTCGAAGTGGAGCGTGGGCGGGATCGCGCCGTGCTTCAGCGCGAGCACCGTCTTGATCAGGCCGGCCACCCCGGCGGCCGTGTCCAGGTGGCCGAGGTTGGTCTTCACCGCGCCGAGGGCGCAGGCGCCCCGGCCCACGCCCGCCCCGCCGAAGACCTCGGCGAGCGCCGCGATCTCGATTGGGTCGCCCAGCGGCGTCCCCGTGCCGTGCGTCTCCACGTACGAGACCTCGGCCGGGTTCACCCCCGCCACGGCGAGCGCCTCGGCGATCACCTGCGCCTGGCCCCTGGCGCTCGGCGCCGTGAAGCCGATCTTGGCCGCCCCGTCGTTGTTGGTGGCCGAGCCCCGGATCACCGCGTGGATGGTGTCGCCGTCGCGGAGCGCGTCCACCATCCGCTTCAGCACCACCACGCCGGCCCCGGAGCCGCTGACCGTTCCCGCGGCGCGCGCGTCGAAGGCGCGGCAGTGGCCGTCGGGCGAGAGGATGCCGCCCTCCTGGTAGGCGTAGCCGACCGCCTGGTCGGGGGAGATGGTGACGCCGCCGGAGAGCGCCAGGTCGCACTCGCGGGCCAGCAGCCCCTGGCACGCCAGGTGGACGGCGACCAGCGAGGTGGAGCAGGCGGTCTGCACGGCCACGCTGGGGCCGCGCAGCCCCAGCTTGTACGAGACGCGGGTGGTGAGGAAGTCGCGGTCGTTGGCGAAGCGCGCCACGTCGGTGCCCACGGCCTCGACCAGGTCGGCGTGCTTGAGCACGCGCCACAGGTACCAGGTGGCCCCGGAGCCGGCGTACACGCCGATGGCCCCGGGAAAGCGCGCCGGATCGTAGCCCGCGTCCTCCAGCGCGCTCCACGAGCACTCCAGGAAGACGCGCTGCTGCGGGTCCATCACCTGCGCCTCGCGGGCGTTGACCCCGAAGAAGGCCGCGTCGAAGGCGTGCGCGCCGTCGATGGAGCCGTGCGCCCGCACGAACGACGGGTCGCCCAGCACCTCGGGCGCCGTCCCGGCCGCGAGCAGCTCGTCTTCCGAGAAGAACGAGACCGACTCGACCCCGTCGCGGAGGTTGGCCCAGTATTCCGTCGTGTCGCGGGCGCCGGGAAAGCGGCAGCTCATCCCGATGATCGCGATCTCGTTCTCCCTGTCCTGCATCCCCATCCGGAGACTCCCCTTCGTGTGTGTCGACCCCCGATGCCTGGTCCCGAGTCCTGGGTCCTGAACCGCGAGTTCACTCGCATACTGCGCCCTGCCACCGAACCGCTTTCATCCCTCCGTCGGCCGGCGCAGCGCGGTGGCTACACTAGCCCCTGACGCGCCGGGCGGCCCTGCGCTCCTCGGCCCGCGAGCGGCTCCGCGCCAGGTCGCTGGCGTCGCGCGACGCCCCCGCGCCCAGGTAGCCGGCCAGCTCCTCCACGGTGGTGTAGCGGAACAGGTCCACCACCCGCAGGTCGCCGCGCAGCTCGCGGAGCCGGCCGTGGACGCGGGCCAGGAGGAGCGAGGTCCCGCCCAGGTCGAAGAAGTTGTCGTGCACGCCGATCTTCTCGACGCCCAGCACGGCCCGCCACGCGTCGGCGACCTTTTCCTCCAGCTCGCTGCGCGGCGGGGGCGAGGCCGCGCCCGGCACGTACTCCGGCGCCGGGAGCGCCGCGCGGTCCACCTTCCCGTTCGGCGTCACCGGGAGCGCGCCGAGGAATACGAAGGCGCCGGGGACCATGTAGTCGGGGAGGCTCCGCCCCAGGTGCGCGCGCAGGCCGTCCGCGTCCACCGCGCCCACCACGTACGCCGCCAGCCGCACGTCGCCGGGCGCGTCCTCGCGGGCCACCACCACGCAGTCGCGCACGCGCTCGTCGCGCCTGAGCGCCGCCTCTACCTCGCCGGGCTCGATGCGGAAGCCGCGGATCTTCACCTGGGCGTCGGTGCGGCCCAGGAACTCCAGCGTGCCGTCACTCAGCCACCGCGCCCGGTCGCCGGTGCGGTAGAGGCGCGCGCCGGGCTCGCCGGAGAAGGGATCGGGGACGAAGCGCTCCGCCGTCATCCCGCGCCGCCCCAAGTAGCCGCGCGCCACCCCCGCCCCGCCGACCAGGAGCTCGCCCGCGACCCCCGGCGGCTGCGGGTTGCCGTGACGGTCGTGGACGTACAGGCGCACGTTTCCGAAGGGCCGCCCGATCGGGTGCCCTTCCACCCGCCCGTCCGCCGGGACCGGGTGCGCGGAGGCGAGGATGCTCCCCTCGGTGGGGCCGTAGAAGACGTGCGTCTCGGCCGCGGGGAGCGCCGCGCGCATCTCGGCCAGGAGGTCGGCCGGCACCCGGTCGCCGCCCACGAAGGCGTGGCGGAGCCGGCCCAGCCGCGGCGACTCGCGCTCCGCCGCCGCGACCTGCCGCATCAGCGCGGGCACGGCGTGCAGGAGCGTCGCGTCCGCCGCCTCGTCCAGCAGCGCGGGAACGTTCAGCACCCGCTCGCGGCCGACCAGCCGGACGGCCGCCCCGGAGGTGAGCGGAAGGAGGGATTCGAAGAGCCAGATGTCGAAGGCGTACGAGGCCAGCGCGGGCATCACGTCGCCCGGGCCCACGCCGAACGCCTCGCGGGTGGCGGCCAGGAGGTTGGCGAGCGAGCCGTGCTGCACCAGCACGCCCTTGGGGCGGCCGGTGGAGCCGGAGGTGTAGATCACGTAGGCGAGGTTGGACGCGGAGACGGGCGTCTCGACGGGATCGGGCGAAGCGTCGTCCGCATCCGGAAGCCCATCGCTCCGCACGAGCGTCGCGCGGTGCTCCGGCAGCGCGCCGGCGGCGGCCCCGGCCGTGACGATCACGGCGAGCGAGGCGTCGGCGACGATCCACCCCAGCCGCTCGGCCGGGTAGCCGGGGTCGAGCGGGACGTACGCGCCGCCCGCCTTCCAGATCCCCAGCACCCCCACGAGAAGCTCCGGCGTGCGCTCCATGCAGAGGCCCACGGGAACCTCGGGGCCCACGCCCAGCTCGCGCAGCCGCCGGGCGAGCGCTTCCGCCCGCCGGTCGAGCGCGCCGTAGGTGAGCGAGTCCGGGCCGTGCAGGAGGGCGGCGGCGTCCGGCGCCCGGCGCGCGTGCCCGGCGAAACGCGCGTGGACCGGGGCGGTGACGTAGCCGCGCTCCGCCCCGCGCCCCGCGGCAAGCACCCGCTCGCGCTCAGCGCCGCCGAGGAGGTCGAGCTCCGAGAGGCGCACGTCCGCGTTCGCGGCGATCTGCGCCAGCACCCGCTCCAGGTGCGCCGCCATCCGCCGGATGGTGGCGGGCTCGAAGAGGTCGGCGTTGTACTGCAGGAGCGCCCGCAGGCCGCGCGCATCGCGGGAGAAGGCCAGGTTGAGGTCGAACTTGGTGGCCGGGAGGTCCGCCGCCACGCCCTCGGCGCGCAGCCCCGGGAACCCGAGCGGGGGGCCGTCGGCGCCGGCCAGCGCGAACATCACCTGGAAGAGCGGCGCATGGTCGAGCCGGCGCTCGGGCTGCAGCGCCTCCACCAGCTTCTCGAACGGCACCTCCTGGTGCTCGTACGCGCCCAGCGTCGCCTCGCGCACCCGCCGCAGCAGCCCGCGGAAGCCGGGGTCGCCGGAGAGGTCGGTCCTGAGCACCAGCGTGTTGACGAAAAAGCCGATCAGCTCCTCGGTCTCGCGCCGCGTCCGCCCGGCGATCGGGCTGCCCACCACCACGTCGTCGCTCCCGGCGTAGCGCCCCAGGAGCAGCTGGAAGGCGCCCAGGAGCACCATGTACAGCGTGGCGCCCTCGCCGCGCGCCAGCGCCTCGAGCCACTCGGCCAGCCCGGCGGGGAGCTCGAGCCGCTCGTGCGCGCCCCGCTCCGTCTGCACCGCGGGGCGTGGATGGTCGGTGGGTAGGTCGAGCAGCGCGGGGGCGCCGGCCAGCGTCTCCCGCCACCAAGCGAGCGGCCGCTCCAGTGCGTCGCCGGCCGTCTGCCCGCGCTGCCACGCCGCGTAGTCGGCGTACTGCACCGCCGGCTCCGCCAGCGGCGACTCGCGCCCCTCGCGGTACGCCCCGTACAGCGCCGACAGCTCGCGGAAGAGCACGCCCATGCTCCACCCGTCGGTGACCACGTGGTGGAGGCCGATCAGCAGCACGTGCGCCTCGCCGCCCAGCCGCAGCAGCCGCGCGCGGAAGAGCGGGCCGGCCGCGAGGTCGAACGGCCGCGCCGCGTCGTCGCGGGCGCGCCGGCCCACCTCCGCCTCGCGCGCGGCCTCGTCCAACCCGGAAAGGTCGTCCACCGGGAGCGCGAAGCCGGCGAAGGGCGCGATCATCTGCACCGGGGCGCCGCCGGCTTCCTCGAAGGTGGTCCGCAGCGCCTCGTGCCGCCGCACCACCTCGCCCAGCGCGCGCCCCAGCGCCCCCACGTCCAGCGCGCCGGTGAGGCGCAGCGCCGCGGGGACGTTGTACGACGCGCTCTCGGGCCGCAGGCGCTGGAGGAACCAGAGCCGCTCCTGCGCGAAGGAGAGCGGCATCGCCGCCGTGCGCGGCACCGGGACCACGGGGGGCAGGATCGGCAGCTCCGCGCGGCGCAGCGCCTCCACCCGCTCGGCGGCCTCGGCCACCGTGGGGCCCTCGAAGACGGCGCGCAGCGGCAGCTCCACCGAGAACGCCTCGCGGATGCGCGAGACCACCCGCGTGGCCAGGAGCGAGTGCCCGCCCAGAGCGAAGAAGTCGTCGGCCGCGCCGACGCGCTCCAGGCGCAGCACCTCGGCCCAGATCCCCGCCAGCACCTCCTCCACCGGCGTGCGCGGCGCCACGTGGCGCTCCCCGGCAGACGCGTACTCGGGCGCGGGGAGCGCCTTCCGGTCCAGCTTCCCGTTCGGCGTCAGCGGGAGCGCGTCCAGCACGACGAACGCGCCCGGCACCATGTGCTCGGGGAGCGCCCGCTTCAGCGTCGCGAGCAGGTCGCCGGGGCGCGCCGCGCCGGCCACGTAGGCCACCAGCCGCTTCTCGCCCGGCTCGTCCTCGCGCACCACGACGGCGCACTCGCGCACGCCGTCCACGCCGAGCAGCGCCGCCTCGATCTCGCCCGGCTCGATGCGGAAACCGCGGATCTTGACCTGCTGGTCGATGCGGCCCAGGTACTCCAGCGCGCCGTCTTCCCTCCAGCGCGCCCGGTCGCCCGTCGCGTACAGCCGCGCGCCGGGGCCGGCTGCGAAGGGGTCGGGGACGAACCGCGCCGCCGTCAGCGAGGGGCGATTCAGGTAGCCGCGCGCCACCTGCGCGCCGCCGATGTACAGCTCGCCCGGGACGCCGACCGGCGCCGGTTCCATCGCGGGGTCGAGCACGTAGAGGCGCGTGTTCCACACGGGCCGCCCGATCGGCACCACCTCGACCGGATCCTCCCGCCCGCACGCCCAGTGGCTCACGTCCACGGCCGCCTCGGTGGGGCCGTAGAGGTTGTGCAGCGCGGCGGTGGCCGGGAACCGCGCGTGGAAGCGCTCCACCAGCGCCGGGGAAAGCGCCTCGCCGGAGCAGATCACCCGCTTCAGCGTCGCGCACCGCGCCGCGTCCACCGTCTCCACGAACTGCTGGAGCATCGAGGGGACGAAGTGCACCGTCGTGACCCCGCTACGCTCGATCACCGACTGGAGGTAGAGCGGGTCGCGATGGCCGTCCGGCCGCGCCATCACCAGGCGGGCGCCCCGCTGCAGCGGCCAGAAGAGCTCCCAGACCGAGACGTCGAAGGAGACCGGCGTCTTCTGCAGCACCACGTCGTCCCCCCCGATGCCGTATTCCGCCTGCATCCAGCACAACCGGTTCACCACCGCGCCGTGCGCGTTCATCACGCCCTTCGGCCGGCCGGTGGAGCCCGAGGTGTAGATCACGTAGGCGAGGCTTTGCGGCGTCACCCGGTGCTCGGGGTTCGCCGCGCTCCCGGTCTCCACGTCGGCCCCCAGGCCGTCGACGGAGACGATCCGCGTCCCCTCGCGCGCCGGGAGGAGGCCGCGCAGGCTTTCCTGCGTGAGCAGGACGGAGACGTCCGAGTCGGCGAGCATGAACGCCAGCCGCTCGGCGGGATAGCCGGGGTCGAGCGGGACGTAGGCGCCGCCGGCCTTCAACACGGCCAGGAGGGAGACCACCATCTCCAGGCTGCGCTCAAGGCAGAGCCCCACCCGCACCTCCGGACCCACGCCCAGGCGGACCAGGTGGTGCGCGAGCCGGTTCGCCCGCGCGTTCAGCTCGCGGTAGGTGAGCGATGCGTGCTCGAACTCCACCGCCGCCGCGCCTGGCGTGCGCTCCACCTGCGCTTCGAAGGGCGCGTGGATGCACCGGTCGGCCGGGTACTCCGCGTCCGTGCGGTTCCATTCCTCCACCACCCGGCGCCGCTCGTCCGCGCCGGCCAGCCTCAGCGCCGAGAGCCGCGTGTCGGCGTCGCCGGCCACCTGCGCCAGCACGTGGGAGAGGTGCCCGATCATGCGGCGGACGGTGCCGCGGGCGAACAGCTCGGCGTTGTATTCCAGGCTTCCGCGCAGCCCGCGCGCGTCGGCCCCCAGCGTCAGCGAGAGCTCGAACTTGGTGGTGGCCAGGTGCGCGTCCACGCTCTCGGTGC
This sequence comes from Longimicrobium sp., assembly GCA_035630095.1. Classification (GTDB taxonomy): domain Bacteria; phylum Gemmatimonadota; class Gemmatimonadetes; order Longimicrobiales; family Longimicrobiaceae; genus Longimicrobium. The sequence goes on along the minus strand of DASQLJ010000498.1, from coordinate 1,915 downwards.
GCAGCCCCGCGAGGCCGCCCGCCGGGCGCGGCGCGTTCTGCAGCGTGAACATCACCTGGAAGAGAGGCGAGTGGCTCAACGACCGCACCGGCTGCAGCTCGGCCACCAGCTTCTCGAACGGGAGCTCCTGGTGCTCGAAGGCGCCCAGCGTCACCTCGCGCACCCGCCGCAGCACGTCGCGGAAGGTGGGGTCGCCGCCCAGGCGGGTCCGCAGCACCAGCATGTTCACGAAGAAGCCGATCAGCGGCTCCACCTCGCTGCGCGTCCGCCCCGCCACCGGGCTCCCCACGACCACGTCGTCGCTGCCGGCGTAGCGGCCCAGGAGCACCTGGAAGGCGCCCAGTAGCACCATGTACAGCGTGGCGCCCTCGCCGCGCCCCAGCGCCTGCAGCCGGTCGAGCAGCGCGGCCGGGAGCTCGACCCGCTCGTGCTCGCCCCGGTACGTCTGCACCGCCGGCCGGGGCCGGTCGGTGGGGAGCGCCAGCAGCGGCGGCGCGCCGTCGAGGCGCTCCTTCCAGTAGGCGAGCTGCCGCTCCAGCACCGCGCCCTGCAGGTGCCGGCGTTGCCACACCCCGTAGTCGGCGTACTGCACCGCCAGCTCGGGGAGCGGCGACGCGCCCCCCTCCCGGTACGCCGCGTACAGCGCCGACAGCTCGCGGAAGAGCACGTCGATGCTCCACCCGTCGGTGAAGACGTGGTGCATCGACAGGAGGAGCAGGTGGTCGCGGGCGGCCAGCCGCAGCAGCCTGGCGCGGAAGAGCGGGCCCGCGGCGAGGTCGAACACCCGCGCCGCGGCCTCCGCCGCGATCCGCCTCACCCCCGCGTCGTCGGCCCTCGGGAGCTCCTCCACCGGGAGCGAGAAGCCATCGAAGGGGGCGATCACCTGCACGGGCACGCCGCCCGTCTCGGCGAAGGTGGTGCGCAGCGACTCGTGCCGGCGGACGATCTCGCCCAGCGCGCGCTCCAGCGCCGCCGCGTCCATCTCGCCCCCCAGCCGCAGCGACAGCGGGTGGTTGTACGACGTGCTCTCGGGCCGCAGCCGCTGCAGGAACCAGAGCCGCTCCTGCCCGAAGGAGAGCGGGAGCGCATGGTCGCGCCCGACCCGGACGACCGGCGGAAGCGCCGGCGCGTCGGCGCTGCGCAGCGCCTCCACCCGCTCGGCCAGCTCGGCCACGGTGGGCGCCTCGAAGAGGGTGCGCAGCGGCATCCCCGTGCCGAAGATCTCCTGCACGCGCCCCATCACCAGCGTCGCCAGGAGCGAGTGACCGCCCAGCTCGAAGAAGTTGTCGCGCGCCCCCACGCGCTCCAGCCGCAGCACCTCGGCCCAGATCCCCGCGATCACCTCCTGCACCGGGTTCTCCGGCACCGCGTACCCGGCCTCGGGCGCGGCGTACTCCGGCGCGGGGAGCGCCTTGCGGTCCAGCTTGCCCGTCGGCGTCAGCGGGATGCGCTCGAGCGCGACGAACGCGGCCGGCACCATGTACTCCGGGAGGCTGCGCCGCAGGTGCTCGCGCAGCGCGTCCGCCGCGGCGTCGCCCACCACGTAGGCCACCAGCCGCGTCTCGCCCGGCTCGTCCTCGCGGGCCACCACGCGGGCCTCGCGCACGCCCGGGTGGGCCGAGAGCGCGCTCTCCACCTCGCCCGGCTCGATGCGGAAGCCGCGGATCTTCACCTGCTCGTCCAGGCGGCCGGCGAACTCCAGGTTCCCGTCCGCCTTCCACCGCAGCCGGTCGCCGGTGCGGTACATCCGCGCACCGGGTTCCGCCGCGAAGGGGTCGGGGACGAAGCGCTCCGCGGTGAGCCCCGGGCGGTCCAGGTAGCCGCGCACCACCCCCCCGCCGCCCACGTACGCCTCGCCCGGCACCCCGATCGGCGCCGGCCGCAGAGCGGCGTCCAGAACGTAGATCCGCGCGTT
>DASQLJ010000497.1:0-4738 GCA_035630095.1 Longimicrobium sp. | reverse complement strand
AAGTTCGCCGGGCACGACACCGCGGCGCTGTTCAACCAGCGGCTGCAGGCGCGCATGGCGGGGAGCTCGGAGTACCTGGAGGAAGATTATGAGTGAGCCGGTTCGCGGGGTGGTGCTGGCCCACGCGTCGCTGGCGGACGGCCTGGTGGCCTCGGTGCTGGCGATCTCGGGGATGGAGGGCGACGCCCTGAAGGCGCTCACCAACGAGGGATGCGGCCCCGAGAGCCTGCAGGCGCGGGTGAACGACGCGCTCCCCGGCGACGGGCCGGCGATCGTGTTCACCGACATGGGGAGCGGAAGCTGCGCCTTCGCCGCGCGGCGGATCGCGCTGCAGCGCCCCGACACGGGGATCGTGACGGGGGTCAACCTGCCCGTGCTGCTCGACTTCGTCTTCCACCGCGAGCTGCCGCTGGCGGAACTGGTGGAGCGGCTGGTGGAGAAGGGACGCGGCGGGATCACCGGTGCCCACCGGGAGGCGGCGGCGCATGCCGATCGTGCTGTTTAGGGTGGACGAGCGCCTGATCCACGGCCAGGTGGTGGTGGGGTGGGGCGGCCCGCTGCACGCCGACCGGATCGTGGTGGTGGACGACGACCTGGCCGAGAGCGCGTGGGAGCAGGAGCTCTACTGCCTGGGCGTCCCCGCCGAGATCGAGGCGCGCTTCCTCTCGGTCGACCACGCGCGCGCCGACCTGCCCACGTGGCGGGCCGACGGGCACCGCACCATCGTGCTGGTGCGCGACGTGGCCACCGCGGCGCGCATGGCCGAGGGCGGGGCGCTGAAGGGCGACGAGGTGAACCTGGGCGGGATCCACTTCGCCGAGGGCCGCGCGCGCATCCTTTCGTACCTGCACCTGCGCCCCGACGAGCAGGACGAGCTGCGCCGCATCGCCGCCACCGGCGCCGAGGTCTCCGCGCGCGACCTCCCCGCCGGCCGCCGCGTCACGCTCGACGAGCTCACCGCCGGCTGACCCGCGAGCGGACGCCGGTCCTCCGCTCGGGATTCAACGACGGTAGACCGTCGCCGCGGCGCGGTTGCGTGAGGGATTCGCGCCCGGAGGGCCGAGACGCCGGCGCGCCCGCGTCAAGCGATTCGGGAACGAGAGGGACGATGGCGCGCCGGCGGCTCGGCGCCGTTGGCAACGGCGGTATCGTTGCCTACGGCGCGCGAAGCCCGGCCCGGAGCGCAGCGGAGGGACACGCCCCGACCCGGCTTTTCCGTTTCGGGTCCCGGCACCGACTTCTCGCACGCCGCATGAGATGATCCTGACCGCCGCGCAGGTCGTGGCAGTGACGCTGATCGGGGGGCTCGTCGCGCTCGACGCCACCTCGCTGGGGCAGTTCATGGTCTCGCGCCCCTTCGTGGCGGCGGCGCTGGGCGGGCTGGTGGTGGGCCGGCCGGCGCAGGGGATCATCGCGGGCGTCGTCCTGGAGGCGCTGCACCTGGCCGTGCTCCCGGTGGGCGCCGCGAAGTACCCCGAGGGCGGCCCGCCCGCGCTCGCGGCCGGCGCCGTCTACGCCGCCAACTTCCCGCCCGTCGCCGCCTCGGCCACGCTGCTGGTGGTGGTGCTGGTGGCGCTCGCGCTGGAGATGGTGGGCGGCCGCTCGGTGGACCTGATGCGCCAGGTGACCGTCCGCTTCGCCGGGGCGCCCGTCGAAGGGCTGACGCCGGGGCAGCTCGCGCGGCGGCACCTGGCGCCGATGGCGATCGACTTCGCGCGCGGCGCGCTGCTGACGCTGGCGGCGGTGCTGCTGCTGGGGTGGCTGCTGCGGGCGATCGACTTCTCGGGCTTCCCGGAGGTGGCCATCGAGACGCTTCTCCGGCTCGCCGTGGTGGCGGGGCTGGCCAGCGCGCTGCGGCTGTTCGGCCGGGCGCACTACCCGCTCTTCCTGGCCGGCGCGGCCGGCGGGGCGCTGGTGGCGTGGCTGAGGTGAAGCGTCCCGGCGCGGGGGTGCGCGCGCGCATGCTGCTGCGCAGCTTCGCCGTGCAGGGGAGCTGGAACTACCAGACCCTGATCGGCACCGGGCTGGCGTTCGTCCTGGCCCCCGCGCTGCGCGAGGTGTACAAAGGGGACGACGAGGCGCTGCGCCGCTCGCTGGGCCGGCACACGGAGCTGTTCAACAGCCACCCGTACCTGGCCGCGGTCGCCGCGGGGGCCATCGCGCGGCTGGAGGCCGACGGCGCCCCGGCCGACACCGTGACGCGCTTCAAGCACGCGGTGCGCGGCTCGCTGGGCACGCTGGGCGACCGGCTGGTGTGGCTGATGTGGCGCCCGATGTCGGTGCTGCTGGGGGTGTCGCTGGTGCTGGCGGGGGCGGCGTGGTGGGTGGGCGCGCTGGCGTTCCTGCTGGTGTTCAACGCGCTGCACCTGTGGATGCGCGCCTGGGGGCTGGCGATCGGCCTGCGCGACGGGCTGCAGATCGGCCGCACGCTGAAGGGGGTGCCGTTCCCGGCGATGGGCGACCGCGCGGGGCAGCTGGGCGCGCTGCTGGCGGGGTTCGCGGCGGCGCTGGCGGCCGGCGGGCCCGGGTCGCGGCCGTGGGAGTGGGGGGTGGCGGTGGGCGCGGCGCTGCTGGGGATTACGCTGGGCCCGCGCGTGCGCGGCGCCGCGGCGCTCGCGATGGTTCTGGCACTGGTGGCGGGGCTGGTCCTCGCTCGCACCTGAACGGGTTGGCGGATGGAAACGAGCTCCGAAGTGCAGATCGTGAACAAGTACGGCCTCCACGCCCGGCCCGCGGCCGAGCTGGTGAAGCTGGCCAACCGCTTCAAGGCCGACGTGTGGGTCCGCAAGGACGACGTGGAGGTGAGCGGCAAGAGCATCATGGGGGTGATGATGCTGGCCGCCGAGTGCGGCAGCACCGTGCACATCCGCGCCGCCGGCGACGATTCGCAGGCGGCGGTGGACGCGCTGGTGCAGCTCGTCCAGAACCGCTTCGGAGAGGACTGACCCCCGTGAGCCTGGTCCGCGACGGCATCCCGGCCGCCCCGGGAATTGTGATCGGCCCCGCGCGCGTGCTGCGCTGGGAGGTGCCGCGCGTGCCGCACGGCGCCACGATCGCGGCCGACCGCGTGGAGGCCGAGGTGCAGCGCTTCCTGGACGCCTGCGAGTGGGCCAAGGAGCGCATCCGCGAGCTGCAGCGCCGCACCGTGGCCAGCATGGGCGAGGTGGAGGCGCAGATCTTCGAGCCGCAGATCCTGATGCTCGAGGACGCCGACCTGGTGCAGGGCACCATCGGCACCATCCGCGAGAACCACCTCTCGGCCGAGCGGGCGTTCGAGTGGCGGGTGCTGGAGTGGGAGAGCGCGCTCAGCCACAGCAGCCACCCCATGGTGCTCGACCGGCTGAACGACCTGGCCGACGTGCAGACGCGCGTGCTGCGCCGGCTGATGGACCTGGCCGACCCCGACATCTCCAGCCGCTCCGACCACAAGCACGTGATCCTGATCGCGCGCGAGCTGACGCCGTCGATCACCGTGCAGCTCGACCCCGAGTACGTGGTGGGGATCGCCACCGACCTGGGGACGCGCACCTCGCACAGCGCCATCCTGGCCCGCTCGCTCGACATCCCCTGCGTGGTGTCGCTGGGCGACCTGTCGGACCAGATCCGCGACGGGCAGGAGATCATCCTGGACGGGCGCACCGGGCGGGTGATCGTCGACCCGAGCCCCCAGGAGATCGCCACCTACCGCGACCGCGACTTCGCCATCCGCGAGTGGGAGCAGGAGCTGGTGCTGCTGGCCCACATGCCCGCCACCACCCGCGACGGGGTGGAGGTGAAGCTGCTGAGCAACATCGACCTCCCCGGCGAGGCGGCGAGCGCGCGCACGCACGGGGCGGCGGGGGTGGGGCTGTACCGCACCGAGTTCCTGGTGGTGGGCCGCAACACCGCGCCGGGCGAGGAGGAGCAGTACCGCGCCTACCGCAACGTGGCCGAGGCGTTCCCCGGGTGCCCGGTGACGATCCGCACCTTCGACCTGGGGGGCGACAAGTTCCCCGCCTTCCTGCACATGGCGCCCGAGGAGAACCCGTTCCTGGGGTGGCGGGCGATCCGGGTGTGCCTGGACGAGCCGGAGATCTTCCGCACGCAGCTGCGCGCGCTGCTGCGCTCGATGCGGCACGGCGACGTGCGCATCATGCTCCCGCTGATCAACGACGTCTCGGAGATCACCGCCACGCGCCGGCTGATCGAGCAGGCGCGCGAGGAGCTGGCGGCCGAGGGGAACCCGGTGCCCGAGCACTACAGCCTGGGCGCGATGGTGGAGACGCCCGCCGCCGCGCTCTACGCCGACGAGCTGGCCAAGCACGTGGACTTCTTCTCCATCGGCACCAACGACCTGGTGCAGTACACGCTGGCCGTGGACCGCGGCAACTCGCGCCTGGCCAAGCTCTACAACCCCTTCCACCCCGCGGTGGTGCGGCTGCTGGACATGATCGCGCGCGCCGGGCGCGACGCGGGGATCGAGGTGTCGGTGTGCGGCGAGGTGGCGGCCAACCCGCTCGCCGCCTTCATGCTGATCGGGATGCGGGTGAGCTCCCTCTCGGTGGGGCCCGCGTCGCTGGCCGAGATCAAGAAGGTGATCCGCTCGGTCACCTTCGCCGAGGCGCGGGAGGCCGCCGGCGAGGCGGTGCGCGCGGCCACCCCCGACGCGGTGGTGCGGGCGCTCTCGGCGCGGCTGGGGGAGGTGATCGACCTCTCCAAGTTCGGCGGGGCGTGGAGCTTGTCGCAGTAGAAGGGGGAG
>DASQLJ010000496.1:0-4434 GCA_035630095.1 Longimicrobium sp. | reverse complement strand
GCCGGCCGGCCGGCCTCGGGGGGCGACATGTTGGCCGCGATCAGCGCCAGGTGCGGCTTCCACCCCTCCGGCCGCGGCCCGCCCACGATCAGCCCGTTCATCCACGCGCCGCCGCGCTTGCTCTCGCGCGGGAACCAGTCCGTGTAGAAGCGCCCCAGCACCTGCCCGCGCTCGTCCTCCATCTCCCACAGCCGCACCTGCTCGTGCCACACCTCTTCCGGCGGCAGCGGGCGCACGCGCACGCCGAACAGCCGCCGCGCGATCTCGAACATCCCGTCGAGCACGCCGTCCATGGGGAAGTACGGCCGCAGCGCCTCGGCGTCGAGGTCATAGCGAGCCAGCCGCATCTTCTCCACCGCGAAGCTGGTGTCCCACGGCTCCAGCGGGTCGATCCCCAGCTCGTCGCGGGCGAAAGTCTCCAGCTCCGCCTTCTCGCGCTCCCAGTAGGGGCGGGTGCGCGCGGCCAGGTCTTCCTCGAAGCGCACCGCGCGGTCGCCGCTGCGGGCCATGCTGTCTTCCAGCGCGTAGTCGGCCCAGTCGCGGAACCCCAGGATCCCCGCCAGCTCGCGCCGCAGCTCCAGCACGCGGCGGATGATCGGGCGGTTGTCGTGCGGCGGCGCCGAGGCGCGGTTCATGTACGCCTGGTGCATGGCGCGGCGCAGGTCGCGCCGCTCGGCGTACTGCATGAACGGCTGCCACGACGGCTGGTGCAGCGTGAAGCGCCACCCCTCCACCCCCTTCGCGCGCGCGGCCGCCTTCGCCTGCGCGCGCGCGGATTCGGGGAGGCCGGCCAGGTCGGCCTCGTCGGTCAGCACCAGGTCCCACGCGTTGGTGCTGTCGAGGACGTTGTTGGAGAAATTGGTGAGAATGCGCGACAGCTCGATCCGGATCTCCTCCACCCGCGCCTTGCGGTCGGGCGGCAGGTCGGCGCCCGCGCGGCGGAAGGCGCGCACCGTCTTTTCCAGGTGCCGGGCGCGGGTGCCGCCGAGCGCGGCGGCCTCCGGGCTCTCCGCGAATTCCTTCACCGCGCTCCACAGGCGCGGGTTCAGCGGCAGCCGGGCGTGGAAGGCCGTGAACTCCGGGAGCACCTCGTCGTAGGCGGCGCGCAGCTCGGGCGTGCTCGTCACGCTGGTCAGGTGCGTGACGGGACGGATCACCAGGCTCAGGCGTTCGCCGATCTCCTCCAGCGCCCCCAGCGTGTTCGCGTACGTGCGCTCGCCCGGAAGCTCGACCAGCTCCTCCAGCTCGCGCTCGGCCCGGGCCAGCGCGTGGCGGATGGCGGGCGCCACGTGCTCCGGCGCGATGCGGCCGAAGGGAATGGGAAGCTCGCGCTGCAGCAGCGGGTTGGTCTCGACCCGCTCGTCAGTGGTGACCGTCACCGGCATTCCTCGCGATTGTGACTGGTTCTGGCGCGGTTCGCGCAGGCGGATTGTAAACCGGCGGCGTGGCCGAGGTCCCTGCCTGGTTCGGAACTCCCGTGCCACGGCGGGCCCCAAGGTGCGCGGGCGCCGGGGCACGCGCAACCCGGCGCCCGCGTCCCCGGCACCGGATCGGCGCGAAACAGCCGCCGGATCGCTTCGGCCGGATAAGGTCGCCGCGGCGTTCGATGATCGCGGTGACGATGGTGCGGCGAAGCGTGTTCAAACGCCACTCGAGGCCGCTCAGGTGCCGCGGAGTTGGAAGAGGTTGGTACTCCGCCAGAAGCTTCGGGAGACGTAAGTCGATTCGGGACAAGGGATTTCGTGCGGGGAGGATCAGGCGCGGCGGCGTTGGACCGGGGGAGGACGGGTTGCGGCGAGCAGCTGGGCCTGTAGAGGCGGTCGATCGCGCTGAAGATGAACAAAGATTGTGCAACGGGCGGCTTGAGCCTTCATTTTCGCGTCCCCGGAGAGGTGACGCGCACGCCGCACGATCGTCGTATGTGTAGGAAACGGCTAAGGTTGCGCCGAGAGAAGACGATGATTTGTCTCAAGGGGTTCCGGTAGCGGACGTTTTGTACCAGATTGTCCCATCACGTGGCGACAACACGCGATGGCGTACATCTGCCGGAACTTTTCGCTTGCGCCCGGTTACTTTCGGCCGTACGCTATCCGGGACATGCGCCGGCAGTCGCCCGCCCGCCCGAAACGAAATGCGCACGAAACCACGCAGCCGCCCCACCCCATCCCGTTCCGACCGGCGCCAGCGCGTCCCTCCGGCCCTCACGCGCGGCAGCGAGCGCGTGGACGCGATCTCCATTCTCGACGAAATGCCCACCGATCTCGGGCTGGCGCTCTGGCGCTCCGCCCGCAACGTGCTGCTGTGGGCCGAAACGCCCCATTCCAGCCGCGGTGAGCTGTTCACCGGCAACGCGGGCGCCGGCCGCGTGCAGTTGCTGGCGCACCTGGATGCGGAGCCCGAGCTGCGCGCGCCCCTCCTGGTGATCGCGGACCTGCTGGCGCATCCCGCCACCGCCGACCTGTTGCGGGTGGTGAACGCCTGCCGCCGCATCGCCCTGTGGGCCGAGAGCCGCGGCGCGCTGGCCACCGCGCTCGAGTTCACGCAGGCCGCCGCCCTCTCCTCGCCCGACTCGGCCTCGCTCGCGTTCGGCGTGGGGCGCCTTGCCCGCCGCCTCGCCGACTACGACCGCGCCGAGAGCTGGTACACGCGCGCCGTGGTACAGGCGCGCGAACACCAGGACTGGCGCTCGTACGCGTCGGCCCTCGCCGGTATCGGTAACCTGCACCGGCAGAAGGGGAACTATCCCGCGGCCAAGCGGACGCATCTTCGCTGCCTGAAAGCGGCGACTCGCCACCACGTTCAGGACCTGATCGGCGCGGCCTACCACAACCTGTTCAGCATCGAGATCGAGCTCGAGGCCGGTCTGGAGGCGGACGTCCTGGCCGCGCACGCGTTAGCGGCATACGCCACGCCCGGACCGGCCGTGTACCGGTTAGCCTATGACGTGGCGTTCCACTGGATGCTGCGTGGGTACTATTCTGGCGCGCTGGCTGTTGCCCGCGCTGTCGAGCCGGTGATTGCCGAGGTGGGCCTGTCCCCGCTGCTGGAGGCCGTGAAGGCCCGGGTAGCTGCCGGGATGGGTGACCGCGCGGCCTACGAGATGGCCGCGGAGCGGATTGATGACCTGCTGAGCGACCCCACCATCCCGGAGGATACAGCGGCGCGAACACTCCTCGGCCTAGCCCACGCGGCGCTCAGCATCGGCGATGCCCGCTCTGCCGTGAGTTATGCGTCCGAAGCGGTCTCAATCGCGCGCAAGCGTTCGGAAGGCGCGGTTGTGCTTGAGGCAGAAGCGGCTCTCGATGCGGCGAGCCGCTCGGTGGTGCGTCCTGTGAAGCGGGGTACAGCGGCGGACACCTCAGCTCCGACACTCGCCGATGATTTCGTACGAGCACTGGCTGCTCCAAGAACTTCCCAGCTCGTCGGCCAGTAAGTCAGTGACCGCTACCTGCGGCCCCCGTGCCACGATCGAGCGAATCGCCCTCGGCGAGCAGGACCTGGCTCGGCGACCGGGTGGGCGCGGAGGCGGTGGGGCTGGCGGTGCAGGCCGCGACGGAGGCGGCGACGAGGGTCAGGAGCACGAGATAGCGAAGCTTCATTGGTAACGGTCCTATTCGGTTCCAAGGGGAGAGGTGCCGCGAGAGATGTCGCGGCTGCGGCGGAAAGTATCCTACTTGGACGGCATGGCGTGGGGCGCCATCCGTCCATTTTCAGTTATTTCCCGCCACGTTGATCTAACTGCACCACTCTGGTGCGGCAGTTTGTACGCAAAAAGACGCTGTGCACGCCTTTCGCGTGTCCAGCGTCTTTCGTTTCCTCTCTTCCCGTCGCAACGAGCTTCGCTTCGCGAATTATCCGGGGTGGTGGTGATCTAGTAGAGTAGGTCCGGCACGTCTCTCCTACCTACACTCCCGCAAGCTCGTCCCCCAGCCGCTCCCATGCGGCGTACGCCTCCGCCAGCTCGGGCGCGAGCGTGTCGCGCTCTGCGGCCAGCGCTTTCGGGCGGGTGGGGTCGGAGCCCGCGGCGTAGAGGGTGGGGTCGCCGAGCGCGGCTTCGATTTCGGCGACGCGCGCCTCGATCTCCTGGATGCGGGCTTCAACGCGCTGCATCTCGGCCTCGCGGCGGCGCTGCTCGTTCTTCGAGATGCCGGCGGACGCGGGTTTGGCCGGCTGCGACGCGGCGGCCTTCGCCTCGGCGGCGCGGGTGGCGGCCTGCGTGGCGGCCTGCGTGGCGGCCGCGGTGCCGGCGCGGCGGCGCTCGGTCCACTCCTGCCAGTCGTCGAAGCCGCCGGGGTAGTCCTCGAACCTCCCGTCGGCCCAGCTCCAGATGCGCGTGGCCGTGCCGGAGAGGAAGGCGCGGTCGTGCGAGATCAGGATCACGGTGCCCTCGTGCCCGGCGATCGCCTCTTCCAGCACCTCGCGGCTCTCCAGGTC
>DASQLJ010000495.1:0-4193 GCA_035630095.1 Longimicrobium sp. | reverse complement strand
CACCGACGGGTCGAGGTCGATCGCCCGCGCGTAGGCCCGCTCGGCGTCGTCCAGCCGCCCCAGTCGGCGCAGGCACTGGCCCAGGTTGGTCCACACCTCGTGGTAGGGCGGGCTCAGCCGCATCGCCTCGTGGTAGTCGCGGATCGCCTCGTCGTGGCGGCCCAGCTTGAGGTACACGTTGCCGCGCTCGTTGAAGTACTCCGAGTAGTTCGGGTCCAGGCGCATGGCCGCGGCGAAGTATTCCAGGGCGCGCTCGTAGTCGCGGGTGGCGGTGTAGACCTGCGCGATGTTGTAGAGCAGCACCGACCGGTGCAGCTTGTGCCGGTCCTCGACCATGTGCTCGTCGAGGTGGGCGATCCCTTCCCGGCAGAGCGTCACCGCTTCCTCCGCCCTTCCCTGGCGGTGGCGCACCAGTGCCAGCCCGTTGTTCAGGAACACCTGCAGGAAGTCGCGGTTCTCGGGCCGCACGTCGGGGCGTTCCAGCAGCCGCAGTCCCTCCACGATGTACGCCTCGGCCTGGGCGAGGTCGCGCTCGGGGAGGAAGCGCGCGTGCAGCATGGCCATGATGTAGCATATGCGCGCGCGGTCGGTGGGCTCGTCGATGCGGTCGTACCCGTGCTCCTTCACCACCTGGTGCGCGCGGCCGGCCTGCCCCGCGGCCACCAGGCACCCGAAGATGCTCCCCACCAGGTTCGTCCGCGTGAAGTAGCCGTCGCCGGTGGCGGTCACGTCCAGGTGCTCCAGCACGGGGTCGGCATAGGCGAGCGCGTCTTCGTAGAAGCCGCGATGGTTGAAGCGCCCCAGCGCGAACGCTTCCCACTGGTAGGCGTTCTCGGGATGCTCGCTCTCGCGCCACAGCCGGATCAGCTCGGGGAGCCTGCTCTCCATGGTCTCGAAGTCGCCCTTCACCTGCCGCTCCAGCTCCTGCGCCAGGATCGTCGCCTGCGCGGGCGAACGCTCGGCCGCGGCGTCGGCGCGCACGTCCAGGCGCACCCGGCGCGCATCGGCGCCCAGGCGCAGCGGCTCGAGCGCCGCGTCTTCGGTCCCGGGCTCCACCACCAGCACCAGGGTCAGGCCGAACGCCTCGCCCCGGCGGCGCATCAGCTCGTGGAAGAAGCGGCGGCCCAGCGACCCGGCGCATTCGAAGTCGTCGCACACCAGCACGCGCGGGAGTGCGTCGGGGGCGGCGTGGAAGAGCGCGTCGAGCACGTCCACCAGCCCGTGCGGGATCCGGTAGGCGCGGTCCACGGCATAGTTGCGGACCGCCTCCACCCCCTCCGACGTGTCGGTGAGCGACTTCACCGGCGCCGACCGGAGCATCAGCGCGGGGACCACCGCGGCGAGCTCGATGGCGTTCCGCTCCAGCACGGTCGGGTCGGCCTGGCGCAGTGCGGGGAAGACCGAGGCGATCAGCGTCGACACGCCCGCCCACATCCCGGTGGCGTTCAGGTCGCACGGCAGCAGCAGGGCGGGCACGCCTTCGCGCGCGGCCTGGGCCACCCACCGCTCCAGCACCCGGCTCCGCTCCCGGCCACGGCGTCCTTCCACCACGATCACGCGCTCCCGTGGGGCGGTCGGCGAAAACGGCAGGGCGTGCTCCGCTTGCATGGGTCGCTACCTGGTAGAAAGGGGAGCGCGGGGGCCGGGCCGGCACCGCGCGGGAGGGCCACCCGCCGGAGCGGGCGGCCCCTTCACGCTCTTACTCGTCCAGCACGAACGGCGGTTGGCACCACCACTTCTCCGGGCACTCCGTACACGCGTAGGTCGCGGGGACCGTGTTGAGCGTGTCGCTTCCGTAGGGGTCCAGCGTAAACATTGAAGCCTCCTCCGAATGGGTTCGAACCCGGCATTGGACAAAGCCAACATACATCCACTTACATTATCCGTCAATAAGTTAAATTCATCTTACGGCATTTCCGTGCGGCGGCTCACATTGACCGGACGAGGGCCCGGACTGCGCGGCTCCTGACACATCCAAATCCCGACGCGGGTTGTCCGCGCAGTCGCCGAGCTGGACGGACGGGAAATCCCGGATGGAGCATCGGAGTCGTTCGCCGATGATTGCGCGCCTGAGGTGCCTTTTCGCTTGAGCGATCGCCCGCGACGGCCTCCGGGTATCGTTTGCACGGCCGGTCAGGTCCGCACGGCTCCGGCAGGCGGCGCCGATCCGGCGGCCCACACCCGGCGCGGTCGGGCCGGGAGCTTGCTCCGCCCCGGCAGCTTCGACCCCGTGGACCCGCCGCCGGCGAATCTCCTCGCTGGCGCCTTCCGGGCGGTTGCAGCCCTCCGTCCGCGCGGCTACCTTTCCGCCCGCAGCACACCCATCCGCAGCACTCGCAACACGATCCCGCGGGAACCCGGGTCTTGAGAGACGTCACGCTCTACCAGGGCGACGGCCAGGGCTGGATCGAGGTCATCACCGGCGTGATGTTCTCGGGCAAGTCCGAAGAGCTGATCCGCCGCGTGCGCCGCGCGCTGATCGCCCGCCGCCGCGTCCAGGTGTTCAAGTCCGCGCTCGACGACCGCTACCACGGCATCGGCCACGTGAGCTCGCACGACGGCAGCGGGGTGACCGCCGTGGCCGTGCGCACCAGCCGCGAGGTGGTCGAGCGCATCCACCCGCAGACGCAGGTGGTGGCGCTAGACGAGGTGCAGTTCCTGGACGACGGGATCGTGGAGGTGCTCACCGTGCTGGCCGACCGCGGCGCGCGCGTGCTCGTGGCCGGGATCGACATGGATTTCCGCGGCGAGCCGTTCGGCCCCATGGCCGAGATCCTGGCCCGGGCCGAAACGGTGGACAAGCTGCACGCCATCTGCATGGTCTGCGGCGCCAGCGCCACGCGGAACCAGCGGCTGGTGGACGGCGAGCCGGCGCCGTACGAGAGCCCGGTGGTGCAGGTGGGCGGCCACGAGAGCTACGAGGCCCGCTGCCGCCGCTGCCACCAGGTTCCCTCCGCCACCCGCGACCAGACCGAGCTGCTGCTGCGCCTCGAGGCCGAGCCCGCCGAGGCCGTGGTGCTCACCATCGACAGCCTGAAGCGCAAGACGGCGTAGCAGCCGTTTCGGCGATTGATCACACGGCGCCCCGCCGCGGCATGCGGCGGGGCGCCGTGTTTTGTTCCTCCGCGCCGCGGCCGTATTTACGCTGTGCAGACTTCCATGATGTCCCGGCTGAGCGCGGATCATCGATCGGTAAGCGACGGCAGGTTCCGCAGTTACGACTCCGGGCGGTGACGGGCGAGGAACCAGGGCGGCCGATCGGGGCTTTCCCGGCCGACGTAGCAGATCGGAACAGCTCGCCGGCCCACTCCCGTTTTTCGTGATTCGTGGTTATCAATGAAGTACCCGAACGCCACGCACGGGCCCGGAGGCGCTGGCCCGATCCTCGCAAAGCGCGGCGCCGTTCTCGGGAAACATGAGACGCAGTCAATCCCTGCGCGCCCAACGTGGCGCGCCAAGAGCGCCGTTGTACCCAGGGAGTCGCGAGATGGCGAAGCGTTACGAGGTGGAGATCACGTTCCAGCAGACCGTGCGGTACGCCGTGGATGCGTCCACGCGCAAAGCCGCGGAGGAACTGGCGCTGGAGCAGTGGCGGGAGGGTGACGAGGGGAACGCCGTCGGAAGCGAGTGCTGCGACCTGGTGGGGGTAAGCACGGCCGAGGTGCCCGGCGAGGAGGGGTGCCAGCGCGACGCGGACAAGGCCTTCCGCTACCTGCGCGACCGCGAGCTGGTGATCGAGATGCTGGACGCGGACGCCTTCAACCCCTCCGTCCACGACGCCGTGAGCGCCGAAGACGTCGCGGTGCACCTCGGCTGGCGCAAGCGGGACCTTTCCGTCGACACCGCCCGCGCCGGCCGTGCGCTGGACCAGCTCTGCAAGGCCCGCCGCGTCGTCTGCTTCACCCGTCCCCGCGTGCGCTCCGGCGAGCGCGGCGACATCCGCCTCTTCTGCACCCCCCAGCACCTGGAAAAGCTCTCCGCGCTCCTCGAGATGGAGCCCGCGGGCGCCGGCGTGTGACCTGACGCCGGGTGGGGCAGGGAAGAGGTTCGATCGCGCGACAGGCCGCCCCCGGGGCGGCCTTTTGCGTTCTGGGCACCGCGGATTCGGGCGTGTCCCTCCGCTGCGCTCCGGGCCGGGCTGCGCGCTGCGTAGGGCACGATACCGCCGTGCCCAACGCAGCCGGGCCCACGGC
>DASQLJ010000494.1:0-17718 GCA_035630095.1 Longimicrobium sp. | reverse complement strand
ACGAACCAGAGCCCGCGCAGCGCCAGGAACGCCTTGCGCCCGTAAGCCAGGTCCAGCTCGACCTCCTCCACCACCGCCCCCGCGTCGCGCAGCGCGAAGGCGGCGTCGCGGCACACGCGCTCCACCTCGGCGTCGATCCCGATCCCCGCGATGTCGCGGCAGTAGGCCACGCGCAGCCCGCGCGCGTCGCCGGCCCGCGCCGCGCCCGCGAAGTCGCGCCCGGCGGTCGGCTGCGACAGCGGCGCTTCGGGGGATGGGCCGGCGACCGCGCTCATCATCAGCCCCAGGTCCTCCGCCGTGCGCGCCATCCCCCCGGTCACCTGCAGCGTGTCCCACACGTAGTCGCTGGGCACGGTGGGCACCAGGCCGATGGACGGGCGCAGCCCCACCACGCCGCAGAACGACGCGGGGATGCGCAGCGAGCCGCCCAGGTCGGTGCCCTCGGCCAGCGCGATCATCCCCGTGGCCAGCCCGGCCGCGCCGCCGCCGGTGCTGCCGCCGGCGCTGCGCTCGGTGTTCCACGGGTTACGGGTGCGGCCGAAGACCTCGTTGAAGGTGTTGCCGCCCGCCGCGAACTCGGGGGTGTTGGTCTTGCCCAGGATCACCGCGCCGGCCGCGCGCAGCCGCCGCACCACCAGCGCGTCCTCCCCCGGCACGTGGTCGGAGAAGAGCGGCGACCCGAAGGTGCAGCGCACCCCGCCCACCTGCGTCACGTCCTTGATCCCCACCGGCACGCCCGCGAGCGGCCCCACGTCCTCCCCCGCCGAAATGCGCCGCTCCAGCGCGCGGGCCTCGTCCTCCGCGCGCGGGTTGAGCGTGACCACCGCGTTGATCGCCGGGTTCAGCGCCTCCACGCGCGCCATGCACGCGTGCAGCGCCTCCACGGGCGAAAGCTCGCGCGAGCGCACCATCCTGGCGATCTCGGAGGCGCCCTGGAGCTCGGTCGGGGCTTCGGGCATGCGGCTGGATGGATGGGGGGATGGTGATCGGCCGACGTTCAGGGATCCGGCGTCGAGCCTCGTTGCCGCGGCATGCGGAGGCTTACGAATCCCACGAACTCCGCTCCGCGAGCAGGCGGATTGCGTGAGGGATTCGCGCCCGGAGGGCCGAGACGCCGGCGCGCTCGCGTCGGTGGCCGCGGGAACGCGAGGGGCCTTGGCGCGCCGGCGGCTCGGCGCCGTTGGCAACGGCGGTATCGTTGCCTACGGCGCGCGAAGCCCGGCCCGGAGCGCAGCGGAGGGACACGCCCGCACCCGGCTTTTCCGTTCGGGCCCGACACCGACTTTTCGACTCCGTATTACGTCAAGCGGTCGATTGAGCCGGCGCGAGCTCCGAAGGTAAGAGGCGGCCGGACGATCCGACAGGCGGACGAGAACGGGCCCGCATCCGCGCGAATGCGGATGCGGGCCCGTGTGCCCACGTGGCGATCCGCCGTCAGCGGGTGTTGATCTGCACGGTCTCGTCGGTCTCCATCTGCACGGCGACGCCGTCGACCAGGCCGGGCT
The DNA here is from genome assembly GCA_035630095.1 of Longimicrobium sp. GTDB lineage: Bacteria > Gemmatimonadota > Gemmatimonadetes > Longimicrobiales > Longimicrobiaceae > Longimicrobium. Next base: position 16,213 of record DASQLJ010000494.1, on the reverse strand, counting down.
GGAAGCGGCGCCCGCGGAGCGTCTCTTCCACCCAGCGGTCCACCTCGTCGTTCCCCGAGCGCCGGAGGAGCTGCACGTTGCTCACCTGCCCGTTCGGCTCCACCACCACGCGCAGGCGCAGCGACGTGAGGCTGGCGCCGCTCTGCAGCGAGGGGACGGTGAGGCGGAAGCGCGTTCCCGACTCGGGCTCGCACCGTTCCGAGCGGCCCACGCGGAACACCGTGGCCGCCCCGGGCTCGATGCGCAGCCGCAGGCTCCACGACTTCCCGGGCGCCTGCCGCACCAGCGCCGCCCGCACCAGCCCCTCGAACGCGTCGGACTGGCCCTGCGGCAGCAGGTAGTCGAGCTCCTTCACCCGCTCCACGCCGCCCTCGGCGTTGAACGCGATGGAGTAGAGCGCGAACATCGTCCGCCCATCGGCCAGCGGGTGCCGCCGCGCGAAATCCGCCACCGCCGTCGCCAGCGCCGCCGAGTCGGCGAGCTGCGGAAGCGTGGGGAGCCGCCCCGGCGTATTGGCGACGACGCACCCCTGCCGCGCGGGCGGGCGGTCGCTCAGCAGCTGCTCGGCCCGGCTCTGCGCCTGGACGTGGGCTACCGGGAGCAGCAGTGCCGCGGCGAGGGGGAGGATTGCGCGGCCGAGGCGCGCGAGGACCGGGCTGTTCATCGCGGAATCTCCATGCAGACTGGGATTCGGTGGCTGGGTATCCCGGCTCGCTCCGACGATCCGCACGTCGTGGGAACGAGATGCGGGCCGTTCGCGCCGGTTTTACATCCGCCGAAGATAAACAGGCGGCGCCCGTCGCGCGAGATGGACGTGCGAGGCGGACGGAGGGCGACCTCTCGAGCGGCCCGGCGCGTTGCCGCGACGCCGCGGGCTGGCGGACTGAGCGGGACCTCCTCCGTTCCACTCCGTGAACTCCGCTGACCCCGTGTGAAACGAAGCATCGCCGGGTTTCACACGGAGTCAGCGGAGTCAACGGAGTCAACGGAGTCAACGGAGTCAACGGAGTCAACGGAGTCAACGGAGTCAACGGAGTCAACGGAGTCAACGGAGCGTTGCTCGGCGGCGGCGAGGTGCTCGGCGAGGAGCGGGTTGACCTCGCCGGGGGACTGGATGGGGAGGCCGTGCGAGGCGTGCGCGAACTCCACGTAGCGCGCGCCGGGGATGCCGGCGGCGAGCGCCTTCCCGCTGCGCGGCGGGGCGATGGGGTCGTAGGCGGCGCTCAGCACCAGCGTGGGCGTGCCCGCCAGCGCGCCGAGGCGGGCGGTGGCGTCGTACGCGCCCAGCGCGCGGAGCTGCTTCATCGCCACCGGCGGCGAGTCGGCCAGGTCGTGGCCGAAGAGCGGCTCCAGCTTCGACGCGAGGGCGGCGCGGTCCTCCCGCGCGAGCGCCCCGGGCGGCATCACCATCTGCAGGAACGCGTTGCGCCGCATCCGCCGCGTGCCGATGCGGGTGCGCAACCCCACCCACAGCATCCACGCCGTCAGCCGCGTGGCGTCGGCGCCGCGGGCGAAGGTGCAGAGCAGGGCCAGGCTGCGCACGCGGTCGCGGGCCGACAGCGCCAGCTCCAGCGCGACCGGCCCGCCCAGCGAGTGCCCCACCACGTGCGCCGACTCCCACCCGAGCGCGTCCATCACCGCGCGCGCGTCCTCCGCCATCTGCGCCACCGTGATCGCCGCGCCGGCGGGGAGGCTGCGCCCCATACCGCGGTTGTCGAAGGTGGCGCAGCTGAAGCGCTTCGACAGCGCGTCGGTCTGCGGCGTCCATCCGTCGCCGTGCACGCCCACGCCCTGGATCATCAGCACCGGCGGGCCTTCGCCGCGCACGGTGTACGCGAGCGGACAGCCGCGGTGCTCGATCACGCCGCGCCGCGGCTGGAGCGGGGTGGGGCTCATGGTTGGCACCGGGAGTTCGCGCCGGGAGCGGCGCCGGGTGAGGCTGCGTGAGCGACCGGCAAGAAGATGGGGGAGGACCGCGGGTTGGCAACCCCGGTCCTCCCCCGTTTTTCCGCGGACGCGGTCCGCCGTCAGTCCTGGGTGCCGCCGTCCGCCGTCGCGGCCGCCTGCGCCGCGCGCGCGCCCGGCTCCGGGGTGGGGAGGAACATCTGCGCGCGGATCTTCCAGCCGCCGCGCTCGCGCATCAGCACCAGCGTGGTGGTGCCCATCACCGCGGGCGGCGGTCCGGCGGTCGAGTCGGCGCCGGTGGGGGCCACGGGCTGCAGCAGGTAGCGCTGGAAGATGTACAGCAGGTTGCCCCCCACCTCGGCGTCCAGCAGGCCGAAGTCGATGCGGCCCACCATGGGGAGCTGGTTCTTCAGCGCGGTCTCCACCGCGGCGCTGCCCTGCTGCGTGGCCGAGTCGCCCGGCAGCTGCACCAGCGCCTTGCGGTCGTACAGCCGCATCAGGGCCCGCAGGTCGTCGGCTTCCCAGGCGGCGCGCCACTGGTCGATCATGGCGGTGGCCTCGCGCAGCGACTCGCTGCGGTACTGGCTCAGCCGCTCGTCGGTGTCGTCGCGGGGATTCGGGAGCACCTGCGCGTGTCCGCGCGCGGCCGAAAGCGGAAGCAGCACGGCCGCGGCGATCAGCGCGGCGCGAAAACGGGGGACAACGGGCATCGGCGAAACCTCACGGGGTAGAATGCGACGGAGGCGCCACCCGGCGGCGCCTCCGCATGATTCTACACCGCGACCGCGCCCGGTTTCCAGCGTCGGGACAAAGTGTTGCCTTTACGCGGCTTCCGGCTCTCCGGCGGGGATATCCGGTCAGGGCTCCTCCTCCACGCACGAGCCGTGGGCGCGCTTCGGCGGCCGGGTGGAGCGCGGACGTTTGCAACCCTCAGTCCCTGCAGCGGAAGGGGTTCTCGTCCGGGTTCGCGTTGCTGAGCGCGACCTTGGCGGTGTCGCCGGCGGCGATGGTCACGGGCGCGAGCCACGTCCAGCGCGTGCCGCCGTACGCGGTGTCGGCCCACACGTGGTACTTGCCGGGGGCGATGCTGTCCAGCTGGAAGTGCGCCTGCCCATCGGTGCCGGTGCGCTTCGCCGCGCGGCCGGAGAGAAGCCGCGCCCGCTGCTGCCACGCCCGCGCCCGCGCCACCGAGTCGGCCGCCGCGACCCCGCTGGTCCTGGGGCAGAGCGCGGAGAGGAGCGAATCGAGCTGCTCGGCCTCGGGCACCAGCGCCACGGGCATCCCCTTCAGGTTCACCTCCTGCCCGCTCTCGGTGACGATGTAGGCATCGCCCACCAGCACGCCGGGGCGCTTGTCGCCGCCGCACGCGGCCATCGCCACCAGCGCGGTGCAGAGGGCGATAACTTGGTATGCGGAACAGGGAAACGGTGGGTAAGCCGCCACCGGTAGCTGATAGGTCACGTGAGTCGATGCCTGATGAGAACGGAGCGGAGATCGGCCTCGAGCGCATCGAAGGCGGGCACTCCGCGCAAAGCCGAGAAGTCGCCGATCAACTCGCTGTTCAGCAGCATGTGCGAGGCCATCAGCATCACCCGCTGCTGCGCGGGGTCGTAGTTGGCGGGGGAGAGGAAGCGGTCGCTGATCAGCCCCAGCGTGGCCGTGAGCGTGGTGCGCTGGATCGAATACGTGGACGAGAGCTGCGCGGCGGTCTCGTAGTCCAGCAGCCGCAGCGCGCCGGTGCTCTGCGCGGTCTCCCAGGCCGCGTCCTGCAGCGGCGCCAGCCCCAGCCCGTCCTCCGCGTCGGAATCGTTTGCGGACGCCTACGTGTGCCGGGGTACGATCGCGGGGAAGGGACTCCAGCGGCCGGGTCTGCGCATCTCCCGCTCCAGCTCCGCGCGCGCCGCCGCCGCGTCGAGCAGGCGCGTGAGGGTCGTGGGGGCGGCGCTTCCGAGCGGGTCCCAATCGTTGCTCAGCGTCTCCGACACCGCGTAGCTGCCGTCCGGCTGGCGCGCGATGTCCATCTCGTACGATCCACCCGAGTCCGTGCCGTGGAACTTCAGCGAGTGCTCCAGGCTCTCGAACGGGTCGACGGCGGGGGTGGGGTTCGGCTCCCACGTGGCGGTGACGTGCTTCTGGTACGGCCGCGAGACGAACCCCATCGCGAACTTGCGCAGGTGGCTGCCGAGCTCGCGCCTCCCCGCGGCCGTGGCCGGGCTGCACCAGAAGTCCAGGTCGCCGCCGCGCGCCACGTAGAGGCCGGCGATCCGCCCCGCGACCAGCCGCCTGGTGCCGCCGTGCTCCCGCAGATCCAGCCGGTCGCCCACGTCGATGCGCCCGAGCCACTCGGCGATCGGGCGGTGCTGCATGTGCCAGCCCAGGCCGTAGCAGGTGGAACAGGCCGCGCCCGTCGCCTCGATCCACCCCGACCCGCCGCAGCTCTCGCAGCGCTGCACCCCCGCCGGCCGCTCCGGCTCCAGCTCGCGCAGCTCGGGATACCGCCGCGCCGCCTCGAAGAGCACGGCGTAGCGGGCGATCGGGTTCAGCTCTTCCTCGTACGGCAGGGTGAACGACTCGAAGTCCAGGCAGAGGACCGTGCCGTCCGTGCGCAGCGCCCACTGGTAGACCCCGTTCGCCTGCAGCGGAAGCGCGTTCAGCTTCTCCTTGCACGCCCGGACGACCCAGTTGGCGATCCCGTCCGTCTCCAGCCTGTCGATCCGGCGCTGGATGTCCTCCGAGAGCGAAGCCGGGATGCCGCTCATGCCGATCCTCCCGAACGGCTCGCGGCGCGCCTGCGCTCGTGCACGAACGGCCGCGCCCGCACCCGCGGACACGGCCGAACCCCCGTCGTCTCGTCCATCCCCGGTGGAGTGCTCAGGTGCGCGCCGATCGCCGCGCTTCGGCCGTGAGAAGGCCGAACGCGGCGCCGGTGGTGACGATGGAGGCCTTCACGATTCGCCGCCGGGGGATGCCGGGCTCGTGCGCCGGTAGTGCATCTCCATGAACTGGTGCCACGTCCCGTCGTCGCGCCGATAGCTGGACGTCATCACCCGGTGGTCGGGGCTGCGGAACGCGATCGCGTCGCGGTAGGGCACGTGCTTGCCCTGGTCTTCGAAGCCGGGGCCCTCGGCCTCGAGCCGGAGGACGTCGCCCTCGCGGTCGAGCTCGCCGCCGGAGTAGACCCAGAGGTGGTGCATCATCGAGCCCGCGAACGTGCCGACGAACCGCCCGACGGCCGGATCGAAGCCGAGCGTCATGACCGACTCCGACACTTCGCCCCCGTAATCGCTCGAGCCCTCGCACACGACCCATACCCCGCCGAGCGAGCGGACGCGTTCCGTCCCCGTCACCTTCCCGGCGGGCAGGTCCGGCATGGAGCCGGCGTCCATCTCCCACGTCCAATCCCCCACGAGCTTCTCGAGCCAGCGGTGCTCGTCCTGGACCGTCACGTCCATCGTCCCTCCTCCTCCAGCGTGGTGGACACCTTCGGGGCCGGTCATTCGTCTCGCGCCAGCGCATCGCCCCAGATGTTGATCGTGGTGCTGAACTGGCCGGGGTCCGACGCCACGATCTCGATGGCGATCGGGATGAAGCTCCTGCCCTGGTACTCCGGCACCGCGCGGTACTGCGTGATCTGCCCCTCCTCGGCCAGCGGCAGGACGACGTTCTGGTCGATCCCGGCCTTCACGTCCGCCACGCCCATGGGAACGAAGAGCGTGTTGACGGCGTCGTCGCCCCCGCCGAACTCCGGCGGCATCAGGAACAGCTTCTCCAGGTCGCCGCGTCGAAACAGCGCCTCGGCCTTCTCGCGCGAGTCGACCGCCGAGAAGTCGGGGCCGTTCGGCGGCGGCGATTTCTTCTTCTTGAGCCAGCCAAACATGGGCACTCCTCCGTTCGCCCTGCGTCGTTAGACACCCACGCTTCCGCCGACTCCGTGAACCGCGCCGCCGGCCGTTCGTGGGTCACGGGTCCGCCGGCCACTCCCCGTCGAACGCCACCACGCGGGCGAAGGCCGCCTCGCCGCCCTGGAACTTCCAGGGAAAGCAGCCGATGATCAGCCGCCGGTTCTGGATCTCCGGGGCGCTGATCTCGCCGCCGAGGTTTTCGATGTGCATGCAGTTCTTGTCGAACAGCTTGTTGTGCGTGAGCTGGTAGTCCTCGTCGGGGAAGAGGCGCGCGACCTCGTCGGGGCCGCCGAACTTCTTCTCGGCGGCGGCGCGCACGCGGTCGCAGTGGCCGTGCATCCCCTTGCCCAGGAAGCGGCCGATCGGCAGGTCCATCGGGTGGTCGGTCGAGACCACGTCCACGCCCCAGATGTGGATCTCCTTCTCCAGCAGCCAGGGCACCATGTCGGGGTGCGCGCCGGGGTGCATGTGGATGTACTTCTCCTCGTCGGGCGTGCTCCCCCACTGGGCGAAGCGGTGCCAGCCGGTGTGCAGGAGGAGGCGGTCGCCCTTCCGCACCTCCACGCGGTCCTCGATCATCTTGGGCGTGTAGACGGCCAGCTCGTCCATCTCGTCGGTGAGGTCCACGATCACGCCGGGGCCCACCAGCCAGTCCATGGGGATCTGGTCGATGGTCATCCCCCCGGTCACGAAGTGCCGCGGCGCGTCCAGGTGCGTGCCCATGTGGTTGGACGTCTGGATGTACTGCGCGTTCACGCCGTGCTCGGCCTTGCGCTTGATGTACTTCACCTCGAACGGCGGATAGTAGGGCCAGAACGGCGCCTGCTCGTTCAGCGGCTGCGACAGGTCGTAGGTCTTCATCGTGCTCCGGTCGACGGATGGGGGAAGATTGATGGGCCGGCTAAATCCAGTGTTTCCAAAGGCCCCGCGGGGCCCTCTCCCTGGCTCGTTCCTCGCCTGTCCCTCCCCCACTGGGGAGGGACAACTGCTTGTCTCGTGTGCCCAGCGGACGGCGGTGCGTTTTGCGGCGCCGGTGGGGCAGGGTGGCCGCCTGCGCCGGTGACCGCCCGCAGTCCGCGTGCCCTCAGCTCTGCAATGCGTTCGCCCCCGCGCGCTCGAATGCGAGCGGGAGCGCGCGGCTCACCAGCACGCCCACCAGGTGGCGGCGGTAGTCGGCGCTGGCGTGGATGTCGTACGGCGGATCGACGTCGGCCATGGCGGCGTCGGCGGCGGCGCGGATGGCGTCGGGGGTGGGGTCGGCGCCCTCCAGCGCGGCGGCGGCGCCCAGGCCCAGCGCGGGGCCTTCGCCCACGCCCATCAGCACGATGCGCGAGTCGGTGCAGCGGCCCGCCTCGTCCAGCGCGACGGCGGCGGCGATCCCGGCCAGGGCGAAGTCGCCGTGGCGGCGGCTCACCTCCAGGAACGCGGTGCCCACGCGGGGCTCGGCGCGCGGGATCTCGATCTCCACCAGCATCTCGTCCGGCTCCAGCGCGGTCGCGAACAGGCCGGTGAAGAACCCGTCCGCGCCGATCGTGCGCGTGCCGCTGGGCCCCACCACGTGGAAGAGCGCGCCGAGCGCCATCATCACCGCGGGGAGCTCGGCGGCGGGGTCGGCGTGGGCGATGGTGCCGCCCATGGTGCCGCGGTTGCGGATCTGCGGATGCGCCACGAACGGCAGCGCCTCGGCGATCAGCGGCGCCGCGCGGGCGACCAGCTCGCTGCGCTCGGCCGCGTGCTGGCGAACCATCGTGCCCATGCGCAGCGCGCCGTCGTCCACGCGGATGTAGTCGAGGCCGGGGACGCGGTTCAGGTCGATCAGCACCGCCGGCATCGACAGCCGGAAGTTCATCGCCGGCACCAGGCTCTGCCCGCCCGCGAGGAGCTTGGCATCCCACCCGTGCTGCTGGAGCAGCTCCAGCGCGTGCTCGACGGATTTGGCGCGGTGGTAGTCGAACGCGGCGGGCTTCATCGTCCGCCTCCGCTGATCCAGGTCTCGGCGCGGGGCTGCCGGGCGAATGAATTCGCGGCAACAACCACGCGAAGTCCGCCTTCGCGGACTACGGGCTCCGGCTCTACCTGGTGCCTGGAGCGCGAAACTCGGCCCGTCGTGGCCTCGGCAAACAGGGCGCGCGTGGCGAGGAGATGCCGACCCTCGGCCGGCGTGCTCCCCTCCCCCCCTCCCCCCTTGTGGGGGAGGGGCAGGGGGAGGGGGGTACCCCGCGCTCGGCCGGCGCCGCCGAATCGCGCGGGCTTCATCGTCCCCCCCGGAGGCCCGTTCCCGGCGGCAGGCGCGAGTCGAGGTCCTCCACCGGCGCCGGCCCGCCCGCCATCCCCGGCGGCAGCGGCGCGTCCGCCGAGGCGACCTCCGCCAGCGGCTCCACCGGGTGCGCGTGCGTACCGTCGGTCGCCGGCGCGTCGTCCGACCCGTCGTCGCCGTCCGGCTGTGCGGTCGAATCCGATGGTGTCGCGTCGACATCCACCGACGACGCCGTTGCCGAGTCGGGCGCGTCGCCGGACTCGGGGTTCGCGGCGGCGGCATCGTCGGTATCGTCGTCCTCCGCATCCACCAGCTCGCCGTCCACCACGGCCGAGGTGCCCACGGCGAACGAGGCGGAGGCGCCGCCCAGGCTCAGCTTCAGGCGCAGCTCCATCTCGCGGCTCAGCGCCTCCAACCCCTTGCGGGTGAGCTGCTTGGCGACCTGGTCCAGCAGCCGCTGCCCGATCCCGGCCACCTTCCCGCCGATCTGCAGGTCGGCGTGGTAGCGCATGGTAGTGGCGTCGCCGTCCTCGGCCAGCTCCACGCTGGCGCTGCCGCGGGTGAAGCCGAGCGGGCCCTTGGTGTCCACCTTCATCATGTAGCGCCGCGGCTCCTCGCGGTCGTGCAGCGCCACCGAGAGCGTCCACTGCGCCGCCGTCACGGGGCCGACGCCGATGCGCACGGTGCCCTCGTACGTCCCGTCGCCCGTCGCGATGAGTCGCTGGGCGCCGGGCATCGCCTTCACCAGCACGTCGGGGTCCTGCAGCAGCACCCACACGCTCCGGCGCGGGGCGCGGAAGGTGAACTCGCCGTCCACGATCATGCGTGTGACTCCGTGCGGGGGGTTCCGTTGGCCGCGCGGCGCGGCGCGTGGCGCAGGATCTCGAAGAGCTGGTTGGGCGACAGCGGGATCTCCGTCACCTCGAAGTCGTAGTCGCTCAGCGCATCTTCCAGCGCCTGCGCGAAGGCGGCGCCGGTGGGGATGCACCCCGCCTCGCCCACGCCCTTCAGCCCCAGCGTGTTCATGGGCGCGGGCGTCTCGCGGTGCGACATGCTCACGTCGGGCACGTCCAGCGATGTGGGCAGCAGGTAGTCGGCGAAGGAGGCGTTCATGAGCTGGCCGTTGTCGTCGTACACCAGCTTCTCGAACCAGGCGTTGCCGATCCCCTGCGCCACGCCGCCCTGCACCTGGCCTTCCACCAGCATGGGGTTGATCAGCTTGCCGCAGTCGTGCACCACCACGTAGCGGAGGAACTTCGCCATCGCCGTGTCCGCGTCCACCTCCACGACGACGGCGTGGACGCCGCTGGCGGTGGAGCCGCGGTCGGGGCCGAAGTAGGCGGTGCACTCCAGCCCGGGCTCCGTCCCCGGCGTCACGCCGCCGCGCAGCGGGTTGGCGCGCATCGCCAGGTCGCCGAGGGTGATGGAGCGCTCGGGATCCGACCGCACGCGCGCGGTGCCGTTGGAGAGCTCGATCTCGGCCTCGTTCACGTTCAGGATGCGCGCGCTGACCTCGATCACCTTCTCGCGCACCTTCACCGCGGCGGCGTGGCAGGCGCTCCCGGCGACCACGGCGCCGCGGCTGGCGAAGGTGCCGGTGCCCCAGTTGAACTCGCGCGTGTCGCCGGTGACCACGTTCACGTTCTCCACGTCCACGTCCAGCGCCTCGGCCACGATCTGCGCGAACGCGGTGTAGTGCCCCTGCCCCTGCGTCCCCAGCCCGGTGGCGACGCGGACGCGCCCGTTCGGCTCCACGGTCACGCGCGCGCCCTCGTACGGGCCGATTCCCGTCCCCTCGACGTAGCTGACCACGCCGATCCCCAGCCGCCGCCCTTCCGCCGCCGCGGCCGCCTTCTCCGCCGCGAATCCGTCCCAGCGGATCAGCTCCAGCGCGGTTTCCAGCGCCGGGCGGTAGTTGCCGCTGTCGTAGACGAGAGGCTGGAAGTCCTGGAAGAGGATCTTGTGGTCGTGGGGGAAGTCGTCCTGCACGATGTAGTTGCGGCGCCGGATCTCGGCGGCGTCGATCCCCACCTCGCGCGCGGCCAGGTCCAGCAGGCGCTCCATCACGAACACGCCGTGCTGCCGCCCCGCCCCGCGCACCGGCGTCACGGTGATGCGGTTGGTGAAGACGGCGCGGAACTCGGCGTCGTAGCTGGGCACGTCGTACGGGCCCAGCAGGGTGCACTGGCTGTTGATCGGGACGGTGAGGCCGTAGGGGTCGTACGCGCCGGTGTCGTGGAAAAAGCTGTCCTTCACGCCCAGGATGCGGCCGTCGGAGTCCAGCGCCATCTCGGCGTCGTGCACCTGGCCGCGCTCCTGGGTGGTGGCGTAGAAGTTCTCCTGCCGGTCCTCGGTCCACTTCACCGGGCGCCCCAGCTTCATCGCCGCCCAGGGGACCAGCACCTCCTCGGGGTAGAACATCATGATCTTGGGGCCGAAGCCGCCGCCCACGAACGGCGCCACCACGCGCACCTGGCTCTGCATCAGCCCCAGCATCGACGCCAGCCCGTTGCGGATCGGGATCGGCGCCTGCGTGGTGTCCCAGATGGTCATCTCCTGCGCCTGCGCGTCCCACCGCGCGGCCACGGCGCGGTTCTCGATCGCCGCGCTGGCGCCGCGGTCGTAGTGGAAGCGGCGCGCGACCACGAACGCCGCCCGCTCGCGCGCCGCCGCGTAGTCGCCGTGCCGCTGCACCACGTGCGCGGCCAGGTTCGTCCCCAGCTGCGGGTGGATGATCGGCGCGCCGGGCCCCAGCGCCGCCTCGAGATCCGCCACCACGTCCAGCGGCTCGGCGTCCACCATGATGTCCGCCAGCGCGTCCTCGGCGATGTAACGGCTCTCGGCGACGATCATGGCGATCGGCTCGCCGGCGTGGCGCACGCGGTCCTTGGCCAGCGGCACCTGCGTGGCCTGGTTGAAGACGATCCCCTCGATCGGCGGCGGGGGGACCAGGAGCGGGCCGGGCCGCCAGTAGTCGCCCAGGTCGGCGGCGGTGTAGACGGCCACCACGCCCGGCCGCTCCAGCGCGGCGGAGACGTCCACCGAGTGGAGGATGGCGTGCGCGTGGTCGCTGCGCACGAAGGCCACGTGCAGCATCCCCTCCAGCCGCACGTCGTCCACGAAGAGCGCGTGCCCGGTCAGCAGCCGCGCGTCCTCGTTGCGGCTGACCGACTGGCCCACGTAGCGCCCGCTCAATGCGCCTCCACGCCGGCGGGCACGCCGCGCGGCTCGATGGTCGCGGCGTCGCCCGGGCCGCCGCGCGCGCGCTCGGCCGCCAGCATCACCGCGCGGACGATGTTGGCGTAGCCGGTGCAGCGGCACAGGTTGCCGCTGATCCCCAGGCGCACCTCGTCCTCGGTGGGATGGGGGTTCTGCTCCAGGAAGGGGATCATCGTCATCAGGATCCCCGGCGTGCAGAAGCCGCACTGCAGCCCGTGCGCGTCGCGGAAGGCGGTCTGCAGCGGGTGCAGATCGTCCTCGGAGGGCGCCAGGCTCTCCACGGTGCGCAGGTCGGCGCCGTCGGCCTGCACGGCGAAGAGGAGGCAGCTGCGCACCGCCTCGCCGTCCATCAGCACCGTGCACGCGCCGCAGACGCCGTGCTCGCACCCCACGTGGGTGCCGGTGAGCCCCAGGTCCTGGCGGATGAAGTCGCTCAGCAGCAGCCGCGCCTCGACCTCGCGCTCATGGGTGCGGCCGTTGACGGAGACGGAAATCGGGACGGATGACGGCATCCGTTTGCGGGGTGGGTGGGAACGGGGATCCCCGCCGCGCGGCGCCGTGGTGGGTGGGCGCCGCCCGATGCGGGGGAAATGGATTCCATGATTTAGCGCCGCTTCCGGCGCGGGGCAAGCCGGTCCACGGCCACCCGGATGCCGCGGCGACCCGGTGCGTATGCAACGACGGCGCGCTCCGGCGGCGCCGCGGCCCCCTCCCCGCGCCTGAGAGCGCTCGCCCTCCCCCGCTTCGCGGGAGAGGGTGGGGGTCCCGCTCGGCCTGCAGCCTCCGCTCACTCCGATGCTTCGGCGTGCCGGGGAGCCAGGTATGCAACCTCTCCCGGAACGGGAAGAGGTGGACGGCCTGAGCCGGCCGGAGAGGGCGCGGTGCCGCGGTCGCGCTCCGTATCTCGTTGTAAGGGGCCCCCCAAGCCGGCCGGAGAGGGCGCGGTGCCGCGTCCCGCGCAAGCAGCGGAGACCGGCGGAAGCGTGCGTTGCCGCCCGGGCGCGTCCCTTGCGGCGGTCCACGGGTTTGGAGAGCTTCAGGCGCTTCGGAACTCCCGCCTTCGCTCTTCCGTAGTCAGACGCACACGCGCACTTACACGCTCCCGCACCCGTAAACGTTGTCTGGCATCCTCGCGCTCCTGCTCGGCCGCCGCCTCTGCGACCGCTACCGCGTCGACTCCGTGATCGCCACGGGCGGCATGGGCTCGGTGTGCCGTGCGTTCGACCTGAAGCTGGAGCGCGACGTGGCCGTGAAGGTGGTGACCGCCGTGGCCCCCGACGCCGACGAGGCGGGGCGGCTGAAGGCGCGCTTCCACCGCGAGGCCACCGCCGCCGCGCGCCTGCGCCACCCCAACGTGGTGACGGTGCACGACTTCGGCACCGATCCCGACCTGGGGATCGACTTCCTGATCATGGAGCTGCTGGCCGGCGAGGACCTGTCGGCGCGGATGCGGCGCGCGGGCGGCCCGCTCCCCGTGGACGAGGCGGTGGAGATCCTGCGCGAGGCGGGGATGGGGCTCGCGGCCGGGCACCGCGCCGGGATGGTGCACCGCGACGTAAAGCCGGCCAACATCTACCTGGTGGCCGAGCCGGGCGGGTGGGAGGTGAAGGTGCTCGACTTCGGCATCGCGCAGGTGCGCGCGCTGGACGGCGAGACGGCGGCGAAGCTCACGCAGTTCGGCGCGCCGCACACCCCGCGCTACGCCTCGCCCGAGCAGCTCGCGGGCGGCATCGTCACCGCGGCGAGCGACGTGTACAGCCTGGCGCTCACGGGACTGGAGATGCTGGGCGGCGAGCACCCCGAGGCGCTCAACAACACCGCCGACGACCGCGAGGCCGCGCGGCGCGTCAAGCGCGTGCTGGCCCGCCGCCCCGACGTGCCGCTCCGCCTCGCCGCCATCCTGCGCCGGTCGATGCGGCTGGACCCGGCGTCCCGCTTCGGCGACGCCGACGCCTTCCTCGACGCGCTGGACGACTGGGAGAAGGCGCCGCCGGCGGACGCCGCGTCGGCCGCGGGCTACGCGTCCATCGTTCCCGGCATGCCCCCGCGCCCGCAGGCCGCGCCCGTCTTCGCGGACGACGACCGCACCATGCTCGCGGGCGCGCCGCCGCCGCCCCGGCCCGCCGCCGTGTTCTCGCCCGCCTGGGGCGGTACCGTCGCCGCGCCGCCGCCGATGGTGGCGCCGCAGCACGCGCCGGCCGGCCCGGCCGGCGCGCACCCGCATCCTCCCGGCGTCCCGGTAGACGGGACGCCGGACGGCACCGAGCCGGCGAAGCGGCGCCGCCTCCGCATTCGCCCCGCGGGATGGGCGGTGCTGCTTCTGCTGATGCTGCTGGTGGCGTTCGTGGCCCTGCAGTCCGGCGCCCGCGACGGCGCCATCGCGGCGCCGCCGGAGAGCGACCTCCCGATCCCGCGCGTCACCCCGCCGGGCGGCGAATTCCTCGCGCCCGACGAGTTCCGCCGCGTGACCGGGGGCGGTGAGTTCAAGGCCGGCGACCCTGCGTACGTGGTCATCATCGCCTCCTTCACCCCGGAGCAGATCGAGAACGCGCGGGAGATCCGCGACCGCATCCGGGGGAAGGGGTACGACGTGGGCCTGGGCAACGCCGACGTCTACCCCGAGCTGCGCGAGGGCTACATCGCGCTCGTCGCCGGCCCGTACCCCACGCGCGAGGAGGCCGAGGCGACGCTCCCCGACCTGCGCACCGACGCCGCCCACGACGCCTTCCTCAAGCGCGTGACGGTGCGCCGGCCGGGAACGCCGCCGTCGTAGATCCGGCCCCGCCGTCACCACGCTTCCGTCCGCCTTCGTCCCGCGAGCGCCACCCGGCGTCGCCGCTCGCCCCGTCCGATCCCGCCTCCTATCTTCCCCACCACGCTTCCTCCCGTCCGCCTCGCTACGGCGGTTGGGACCACCAGACTTTGGACTCACGCGCTTCCGCGGATCGATGAAGGCCGTCCTCTTCGACGTCGGCAACACGCTGCTGTGGCTGGATCATCCGTTCATCATCGAGCTCCTGCGCGGGGAGGGGTTCGAGACGACGGAGGACGAGCTGCTCGCGGCGCAGTACGGGGGCAAGCTCCTGCTCGACGAGCTGGCGCGCACCGGCAGGGCGGGGGACGATGCCAGCCGCGGCCGCGCGTTCTTCGGCGAGGTGTTTCGCCAGCTCGGCGTGCCGGCGGAGGTGTTTCCCGCGATCGGGAAGCGGCTGTACGCGCGCCACGCCGAGCGCAACCTCTGGTGCAACCTGCGCGACGGCACCGACGACGTGCTGCGCGAGCTCAAGCGCCGCGGCCATCGCATGGCCGTGATCTCCAACGCCGACGGGAGCGTGGAGGCGCTGCTCGGCGAGCTGGGGCTGCTGCAGCACTTCGAGTTCGTCATCGACTCGGCCACCGTCGGCCTGGAGAAGCCGGATCCCCGTATCTTCCAGATGGCGCTGGAGCGGATGGGCGTGGAGCCGCACGACGCGGTGTACGTGGGCGACGTGTACGAGATCGACGTCGTAGGCGCGCGCGCGGCGGGGATGCGCGCGGTGCTGATCGACCCGCTCTCGCGCCTGGGGCACCTGGACTGCGACCGCATCGCCACGCTCGGCGAGCTTCCCGACCGGCTGGCGGAGGCGGCGTGAGCGGCGGGGCGGGGTGGTGGGAGGGCTATTTCGACGAGACGTTCATCTCGCTCTACCGCGACTTCCTGACGCCCGAGCGCACGGAGCGCGAGACGGAAGGGCTGCGCGAGATGGTGCCGCTCCCGCCCGGCGGCGAGGTGCTGGACCTGGCGTGCGGGTGGGGGCGGCACTCCGTCTCGCTCGCCCGCGCCGGGTTCCGCGTGACCGGGCTCGATCTCTCCGAAACGCTGCTGGCGCGCGGCCGCAAGCGCGCGAAAGCCGCCGGCGTGCAGGTCGATTTCGTGCGCGGCGACATGCGCGAGATCCCCTGGCGCGGGCGCTTCGACGCGGTGCTCTCGCTCTACTCATCGCTCGGCTACTTCCTTTCGGACGAGGAGGATCTCCGCGTTCTGCGTGGGGCGGCGGCGGCGCTGCGGCCGGACGGCGCGTTCGTGCTGGAGACGATGCACCGCGACCACATCGTGGGCGATTACGCGAGCCGCGACTGGTGGGAGACGGACGATGGCCTGACCGTGTGGGTGGAGCGCGAGTTCGACGCGGTGGACGGCGTGAGCCGCGAGTGGACGCGCTGGAGCAAGGGCGCCGAGCGCGGCGAGAAGTACCACGAGCTGCGCATCCGCAGCGCCACCGAGTGGGACGTGCTCCTCCGGCGCGCGGGGCTGATCCCCGTGGACTGGTACGGCGACTGGGAGCTCGCGCCCTTCATCCACGGCAGCGAAGACCTGATCGTCATCTGCCGGCGTGCGGAGGCGGAAGGATGATGGGCAGGGATGCGGCCGGATGGCTCCCCTGCGACGAGGGGTCGAGCATCGGCGAGACTGGTAGCGACGGCGGGGTGATCCTGCGCGACGACGAGTACGGCGGCGGCGCGCGGATCACGCTCGAGCGCGGCGGCTTCGCGGCTTTCTCCATCACCTGCGGCCTCTACGGGTGGATGGTGCACACGCGCTTCTTCTCCACCCAGGCCGACGCGGAGCACGAGTACGCCGCGATGCAGCCCGCGCTCGCCGCCCTCGTCGACATCATCCCGCTGGCGGGCGATCCGGACGCGGACGAGAAGCGAGACGCCGTCCAAACTGCCCTCAGCGGCTTCGTCGACCGCTTTCCGTAATACCGGCTCGGGTGATCGACCGTGCATTCGTCACCTACCTCGATTTTGTCATCCTGAGCTCGACTTTGGCCTTTTCGAAGGCAAAAGTGCATATTGTGAACGGTGCCCCCACACCCCAACCCTTGGGGTGTACTGTCGAATGTGCGCCAGCCGATCCGAGCTCGCCGACCTGTTCTCGGCGTTCCGG
>DASQLJ010000493.1:0-4632 GCA_035630095.1 Longimicrobium sp. | reverse complement strand
CCTCGACCTGCCGCAGCCGATGATCGTCGACATGACGCTCGACGTCGCCCTCCACCCGGACGAGCGGCGCGCCGAGACCAGGGGTCGCTACGTGCTCCGCAACGTGACGGGGCAGCCGATCCCGGAGATCCACGTCCGCCTGTTCGGCGAAGGCCTGGAGCTCACCCGCGCCACGGTCGCCGGCGCGCGGCTGGTCCTCGGCGACGCGAAGCACGGCTATCGCGTCTACCGCCTCGACCGGCCGATGCAGCCGGGCGAGGAGCGCGTCCTGGCGTTCGAGACGCGGCTCCAGCTCCGCGGCTTCCGCAACCAGCCGACGAACACGCGGTTCGCCGAGAACGGCACCTTCCTCAACGAGAACCATCTCCTGCCGCGCATCAACGCGGGCCGCTTCGGCACGCTGCAGGACCCCGCCGCGCGGCGCAGGCACGGCCTCCCCGAGGTGGCGCGGACGCCGAAGCTGGAGGATCTCGCCGCGACCGCGAAGCCCGCGCCCGGGCGTGGCTGGGCGAAGGTGGACATCACCGTGTCGACGGCGGCGGACCAGACGCCGATCGCACCGGGCAACAGGATCTCGGACGTGGTGCGCGGCGGCCGGCGGATCGCCCGCTTCGCCTCGGACGTGCCGATCCACCCGCGCTTCTCGATCCAGTCGGCCCGCTACGCGGAAAAGCACCGCCGGCACGCCGGCGTCGACCTCGCCGTCTACTACCACCCCGGGCACGCGTGGAACGTGGAGCGCATGCTCGACGCGCTCGCGGCGTCGCTCGACTACTACCAGGCGAACTTCGGCCCGTACCCGTTCGACCACGCCCGGATCGTCGAGTTTCCCGGCTACCACGACTTCGCGCAGGCGTTCGCCGGCACCATCCCGTACTCGGAGACGGTGGGTTTCATCTCCGACTACGACGAGCCGGAGACGATCGACTACGTGACGTATCTCACCGCGCACGAGCTGGCGCACCAGTACTGGGCGCACCAGGTCGCCGGCGCGGAGATGGAGGGCCGGGAGCTGCTCTCCGAGACGCTCGCCCAGTATTCGGCGCAGATGGTGGTGAAGAAGCTCCGCGGCGAGGACTACATGCGCCGCTACCTGCAGTTCGAGCTCGACCGGTACCTCGAGGGCCGGGGGTACTCGGCGGGGGAGGAGCCGCCGCTCACCCGCGTGGCGGGGCAGGACCACGTCGCCTACCGCAAGGGCGCGCTCGCCATGTACCTGCTGCAGGAGCGGCTGGGCGAGGACAGGGTGAACCGGGCGCTGCAGGCGCTGCTGAGCCGCTACCGGTTCAAGGGCGCGCCGTACCCCCGTTCGCTGGACCTGGTCGCCGCGCTGCGCGCCCAGGCGAGGACGCCGGAAGAGCAGGCGCTGATCACCGACCTCTTCGAGCGCGTCACCCTCTACCACCTGGAAACCACCCAGCCCACGGCCGTACGCCGCGCGGACGGCAGGTGGGACGTGACGGTGCCGGTGGAAGCGAGGAAGTTCCACGTCGCCGGCACGGGCGCGGAAACCGAGGCGCCGCTCGCCGAGCGCATCGAGATCGGCCTGTTCACCGCCGAGCCGGGCCGCGACGCCTTCGACCCGTCGCACGTGGTGCTGCTGGAGCGCCGCCCCGTCCGCTCCGGGCGCCAGGTGCTGCGCTTCGTGACCGACCGAAAGCCGACGCATGCCGGCATCGATCCGTACAACTTCTACATCGACCGCAATTCCGCGGACAACGTGCTGCCGGTGAGGTGAATGCGCGGCGAAGCCCCGGCACCACCCAGGTGCCGGGGCTTCGTGCGTCCGCACGTTCGTCATCCCTTCGTCGTCCCCGTCTCCGCCGAACCGCCGAGGCGCCGGTCCGTTTCCGTCGCCGCGAGGACGGTTGGGGATCGCCCGTGGTCAGACGCAGCAGGCGTAGCGCGTCCAGGGAATGTCCACGAACGCCTCCTCGCCGCGCGAGGCCACGCCGCAGGTGGGCTGCATGCTGCAGCTGTCCCCGTACCCGCGCACGGTTCCCTTGCCGGCGGCGGCCGTGCCGGGCTCGAAGCTCTCCACCTTCAAGCCGTCCATCTCCATCCTCAGCTTTTCCATCGGGACCTCCCACGCTCGCGGTTTCGGCCCTCGCGCGACGCGGGGTGCGCCGCGCTACTACCATCTACAGACAAATAGTGAGCGCGTCAAGATAGGACGGTCCCTCCGTCCCGGCTCACGGGGACGGTGCGCTCGTCCGAGTCGCTGCGCGGCACCGGCGCGGAACATGGTGCGCAGGACGCGGGGTGATGAGGAAAGGCACGAGGTGTGCTCCAGCCGGCCTTCCACCAATGCTGGAGCCGTTCGCTTCGTCGGGGGACCGCGCCGGAATCGGACTCTGACGCGCAAGGTGCGAGGGGGTTTCGTCCCTCTCGCGCGGACCGTCCGCGGGGGTGCCGCGCCGCCGGTTTCCCGGCTGGGGAGGGACCCCGATGCGGCCCAGCCGGGTATCCAGTCAAACCTTTGTCCCACGCACCTGCAGCCCGGGCCCGATGGCACTGAGAGACGAGTTCGCACGACAGGGTCAGTGGCTGTTCCGTCACCGTAGCTGGCTTCCCCTGGTACCGCTGGGCGTGGTGCTGACGTTCCTTCCCTGGGCGGGCGACCCGCGGCCGCTGCACCCGGCGTGGGAGGCGTTCTGCCTGGGGGTGTCGCTCACCGGCGTGCTGGTGCGGGCGCTGATCATCGGCACCAAGCCGCGCGGCACCTCGGGGCGCAACCGCCGCGCGCAGGTGGCTTCTCGCCTGAACACCACGGGGATGTACTCCATCGTGCGCCACCCGCTTTACGTGGGCAACGCGCTGATGTGGGCGGGGGTGGCGCTGTACCCGCGGATGTGGACGGCGGCGGCGCTGGTGGCGGCCTTCTTCTGGATCTACTACGAGCGCATCATGTTCGCCGAGGAGGAGTTCCTCCGGCGCCAGCACGGCAACGAGTGGAAGGCGTGGGCCGCCGCCACGCCGGCATTCTTCCCCGACTTCTCGCTCTGGGTGCGTCCCGACCTGCCGTTCGCGATGCGCGCGGTGCTCGCCGCCGAGTATCCCGGCTTCCTGGGGCTGGCCGCCTCGTTCCTGGCGATCCGCACCGTGTCGGACCTGATCTTCCTGGGCCGCGTGGAGGCGCATCCGTTCTGGCTGGCGCTGTTCGGCACGGCGGTAGTGGGATACGCGGTTCTCCGCACGCTGCGCAAGCACACGCGGCTGCTGCAGGTGTCCGGGCGCTGACCGCCGCCGGCCCGATCCCGCGCCGCCGCGCGTTCCACCGCGCGCCCGCCGGATCGGCCGAGACCGACTGACCCGGGTCTCGCACGACGCGCGGGCGGGCCGCCTCCGCCGAGGGCGGGCTCGCCCGCCGCCCGGGCGTGTGACGCGGCGCCGGCTTCGGGCGTCAATTCATGTGCTGGTTCATACGGCTGTCCGTTTTCCTCCCCGAAAGACCTCCATCCGTCCTCCCTCGCCCGCTGCCCGCGAGCGCCGGCCCGTGCTGGCGTCCGTCAACGGCCTCCGTTTCGTGGCTGCCTCGCACGTGATGCTGGAGCACACGCTGCGTGCCCGGCTCCTTCCCGAACCCGTGCTCGACGCGCTGGGGGCGGGGTACACCAGCGCCACGCTGCTGCTGGTGCTGTCGGGCTTCGTGCTGGTGTACGTGTACAGCGGGCCCGCCGGGGAGATGACCGTGCCGCGGCGGGTGTTCTGGACCGCGCGGCTCTCGCGCATCTACCCGCTGCTGGTGGTTTCGCAGCTGCTGGTGCTGCCCGTGTGGCTGAGCACGCACGGCTGGGCCGAGACGCGCGTGCCGCTGGTCGTGGGGCTCAGCGGGATGCAGGCGTGGTTCCCCACCTTCGCGCACGTGCTGAACACGCCGGCGTGGGCGGTGTCGGTGCTGCTGCTGGGCTACGCGGCGTTCCCCTGGCTGCTCGGCGCGCTGCGGCGCATCCCCACCCGGGGGCTGGCGGCGGCCGCGGCGGTGCTGTGGGCGGTGTCGGTGCTTCCGGGCGCGCTGATGCCGCACCCGCCGGAGGCGCTGCAGGCCTTCATGCACTCGTTCCCGCTGCTGCGCATCCCCGAGTTCCTGATCGGGATGGTGGCCGCCCGCTGGTTCCTGGCACGCGGGCCGCTGGGCGGGCGCGCCGCGGGATGGGCGGTGGCGGGGGCGCTGGGGGGTTGGGCGGTGATCCTGGCGCTGGTGGGGCAGGTGCCGCGCGCGGTGATGCACAACGGCCTGCCGGCGCCGCTGTTCGTCGTGCTGCTCGTGGGGCTGGCCAGCGGCGGCGGCGGCGTGGTGGCGCGGCTCCTGGCCTCGGCTCCGATGCGGCGGCTGGGCGACGCGGCGCTCGCCATCTTCCTCCTTCACCTGCCCGTGATCGCCTGGGTGGAGTCGATGGGCTGGTACCCGGGCCCCACCACCGCCGCGAGCGCCGCGGTCTACGCCGGGTACCTGGCCGGCGTGCTGCTGCTTTCGCTGCTGGCCATGGAGCGCTTCGTCGCGCCGGTCTCCGCGTGGATCCGCCGGGCGGCCGCGGCGGACTCGCGCGCGACGCGGATGGGCGGCGGCCGCGCGCCGGGTTCGCCGACGGCGGGGTAGAGAGGTGCAGGACCGCGGGCGGCCGATCTCCC
>DASQLJ010000492.1:0-8363 GCA_035630095.1 Longimicrobium sp. | reverse complement strand
GCTCACCGCCGAGCTGGCGACCCGCCTGGAGGGGGAGATCCGCAAGGCGCCGGAGCAGTACTTCTGGTTCCACAGACGCTGGAAAACAAGGCCGCCCGCGGAACTTTCCGCCGCCGGAGCGGGTAGTGTCGACACCGATTCCGCGCCCGCGGACACCGACCCGGAAGACGCGTGATCTACATCTGCATCCCCGCCCTGAACGAAGCCCGCACCGTCGGCGTCCTCCTCTGGAAGATCCGCCAGGTGATGGAGGAGTTCCCACGGGACTATCACATCCTGGTGCTGGACGACGGCAGCACCGATGACACAAACGAGGTGCTGGAGCCGTACGTACGCCTGCTGCCGGTGACCGTGCTGCGCAACGAGCGCACGCAGGGCTACCCCGCGGCGCTCGAGCGGCTGATCCGCGAGGCGGCGCGCCTGTCCACCCATCCCAAGCGGGACGTGGTGGTGACCATCCAGGCCGACTTCACCGAGAGCCCCGACGACATCCCCCACCTGCTCAAGCGCATCGAGGGCGGCGCCGACGTGGTGGGGTCGAGCATCACCAGCACCGAGGGCGAGCTGCCGCGCTCGCTGCGCTGGTCGCGGCGCGGGCTTCCCTGGCTGCTCTCGCGGGCGCGGCTGCCCAAGGAGATCAAGGACCCGCTCTCGGGCTTCCGCGCCTACCGCGTGTCGATCCTGAAGCGCGCCCTGCAGGACCGGGACGGCAAGCCGCTGCTCACCAAGCACGGCTGGGCCGCCAACGCCGAGCTGCTGCTGAGCGTGACGCCGCACGTGCGCCGCGCCGAGGACGCCGAGGTGCGGCTGCGCTACACGCGCCGCGAACGCGCCACCCGCTTCCGCCCCTGGGCCACCGCGGTGGAGCTGTGGGACCTGGCCCGCAAGGGACCGCGGCGCATGGCCCTGGCCCGCGCCGCGCTCGCCGCCGCGCCGCCGGAGGCTCCCGACGCCCCGAGCCCGCCGCAGCCGGAACGCACACCCGAGCGCGGCCCGCGGCACGAGCGCGGTCCCCGCTCCGAGCGCGAGCACCGGCCGGAGCGTGGACCAAGGCCCGAACGCGAGCCCCGGCACGAGCGCGGCCCCAGGCCGGAGCGCGGCGCGCAGGCGGAGCAGCAGCCCCGGCCGGAGCGCGGCCCGAAGCCCGAGCGGCCGCCCCGTCCGCGCCGCGAGGAACGCCCCGCCGCCGCGGCCGTGGAGTCGACGGAGCCCGTGGTGATGGCGGACGCCGTACCGGGCGTCGAGGGAGACGCCGCGCAGCCCGCCCCGGCCAAGCGCCGCCGCCCGCCCCGCAGGCGCGGCAAGCGCGGCGCCGGCCAGGCCGCCGCGGACGCCCAGGGCTCGGCCGACGCGGAGGGAGCGGCGGAGGGCGGAGAAGCGGGAGACGCCGCGCCGGCGCCCTCCGTGCCTGCCGCGACGCAGGCGGAAGGGTCAGCCGGGATGCCGGAAGGGGCGTCCGAAGGGGCGTCCGCGGAAGGGGGAGAGGCGCAGGCACCGGCGCGGAAGCGTTCGCGCCCGCGCCGGCCCCGCCGCCCCCGCGCCGACCGCGCGGCCGCCGGTGAAGGCGGCGCCGAGGGAGGCGAGGGGTCGGGCGGAGTGACCGATATACCTCAGGGAGGACCGAATGAACCTTCGGGTTTGGAATAGATTCGCATCCGCCGGGGCCGTGCTGGCCGCGGCGGTGCTGCTGGGCGGCGCGGCGCCGGCGCAGGATGGGCCGAACCCGCGCCTGCCGTTCTCGGCGGGCGAGCGCGCCGACTACCAGGTGAAGATCGGCGTGCTGAGCGTGGGAAGCGGCTTCGTGGAGATCGCGGGGACCGAAACCATCGCCGGCGCGCAGACGCTGCACGCGCGGATGCAGGTGTCGGGCGGGCTGGGGCTGGCGCGGGTGAACGACCGCTACGAGAGCTGGATCGACCCGAACGGGCTGTTCTCGCGGCGCTTCATCCAGAACATCCACGAGGTGCGCTACCGCCGCAACCGCACCTACGACTTCGACCCGGTGCGCCGCACCTACCGCCGGCCCGACAACGGCGAGACGGGCTCCATCCCCACCGACAAGCCGCTCGACGACCTGTCGTTCATGTACTACGCGCGCACCCTGCCGCTGGAGGTGGGCGACCAGTACACGCTGAGCCGCTACTTCAAGGAGAGCGGCAACCCCGTGGTGCTGCGCGTGGTGCGCCGCGAGACGGTGCAGGTGCCCGCCGGCCGCTTCCGCACCATCGTGGTGCAGCCGGTGATCCGCACCAACGGCCTGTTCGGCGAGGGCGGCCGCGCCGAGATCTACTTCTCCGACGACGAGCGCCGCATCCCCGTGCTGATCAAGAGCCGGGTGCCGCTGGTGGGCTCGCTGACCATGTCGCTGCGCAGCTACCGCCCGGGAACGTGATCCCCTTCCCCCCATCGCCCGCTGACGTGGACTGACGTGGACAACGACGACGGAGATTCGACGAGGTCCGCCCCGGGGAGCCCCCCCGAGGCGGACCTTTCGCGTGTGCGCACCGTGCCCGTGGCCACGCGCCCCAACAAGGTGCTGGCCGAGCAGTTCGCCTCGCCGCCCCCCGAAGCGGCCACCGAGCGGACGTTCGGCGCCTTCCTGGGCTCGCTCCCGCACATCCTGCAGGCCGACGCCTTCCTGCAGGTGGTGGACGCGGTCGCCGGCGCGGTCCGCGCGCGCAAGGCGGTGGTGTGGATGCTGGGCGGGCACGTGGTGAAGACCGGCCTGGCGCCGCTGCTGATCGACCTGGTGCGGCGCGGGGCGGCCACGCACCTGGCGTCCAACGGATCGGCGGGGATCCACGACTACGAGATGGCGCGCTGGGGCGGCACCAGCGAGGACGTGGAGGCCGGTTTGGCCGATGGCTCGTTCGGGATGGCGGACGAGACGGGGCGCGACATGAACGCCGCCTTCGAGGGGGGGATGGCGGAGGGCTGGGGGATGGGCGAGTCGCTGGCGCGCGACCTGGAGGCACGGGCGGACCTGGCGCACCCGGAACTCTCGCTGCTGCTGCAGTCGCGCCGGCTGGGCGTGCCCTACACGCTGCACCCCGCCCTCGGCGCCGAGATCATCCACCAGCACCCCGCCGCCAACGGCGCGGCCATCGGCGACACCGGGCACCGCGACTTCCGCCGGCTGGCGGCTGCGCTGCCGGGTCTGGACGAGGGCGGCGTGGTGATCAACCTGGGGAGCGCGGTGGTGATGCCGGAGGTGTTCCTGAAGGCGCTCACCGTCGCCCGCAATTTGGGTGACGGGAAGCCGCGCGGGTTCACGGCGGTGGATTTCGACATGCAGCGCCACTACCGCCCGCGCGTGAACGTGGTGGAGCGCCCCACCCGCGGCAGCGGCGGCCGCGGCTTCCACATCACCGGCCACCACGAGCTGATGCTCCCCCTCCTCGCCTGGTCCATCGCCGAACGGCTGGGGTGATTTCGTGGATGAGCCTCGACTCCATCTACCGTTTGACGATGTCATCCTGAGGCCGACCACGCCTATCTCTCGGCCGGCGAACGCGTTGGCAGGCCGAAGGATCCATAATCCGCACGGCGCTACCGCCGGCCGATCGCGCAGAGACGTACGTCCCAGCCGTCTCGTCTGACCGATAGATCCCACTGTCACGGCGGATTCGAATCATCCCGCAGGAGAGCTGATGATGGGGAAGAGGTTCGACATGCTGCTCGCGCCCGCCGTCCTGGTCTCCCTGGCGGTGCTGCTCGCGAACGACTTCCTGCTGAAGCCGGCGCTGCACGACGCGCTCACCGGCAAGCTCTCCGACTTCGCCGGGCTCTTCGTGTTCGGCGTGTTCTGGTGCGCGGTGTTTCCGAACCATCGGCGCACCGTGGCGGCGGTGACCGCGCTCGGGTTCATCTACTGGAAATCCCCCGCCGCGCAGCCGCTGATCGATGCGTGGAACGGCCTCGGGCTCTTCCCCACCGGCCGCGTAATCGATCCCACCGATCTGGTCGCGCTGGTGATGGTGCCGCTCGCCTGTGGGTACCGGCCGCGGCCAAGCGTGCCGACGCGCGCGCGGCGAATGCTGGCGCCGGGCGCGGCGGCCGCGTGCGTGTTCGCCTTCGCGGCCACGTCGCTGCCGATCCACTCCTTGCCGGTGACCGGCGCGTCGTACACCCTCCCCCTCACCCGCTCCGAGGTGCTGCGGCGCGTCTACGAGCTCCGTCTCGACTACGGCGACCGCGGCGTGCCGCACGCCGAAAGCGCCAGGGGGCCCGACACCCTCGACCTCACCCTTGCCCCGGCCCGCTCCGCGATCGTCACCCGCTCGCAGTCGCCGTGGCGCACGGTGATGGTGGATGCCATCGTGGCCGACCGGCGCGAGGGAGGCAGCACCATCACCCTGGTCCGCGCGTCGAGCCCCGACAAGGCGGACATGATGGTGGACGCCGTGCGCCTCCGGTTCGAACGCGGGATCGTGGAGCCGCTCCGGCGCAACCAGCCCTCCCCGGTGCAGCCCATTCCGCAGGTCGACGGGCCCGACCGGGCGTTCGCACCCCGCGTCCTCACGCCCGAATCGCTCACGGAGTCGCGGGCCCGCGTGACGATCTCGCTCGCGCGCCCCGCCCACGTCGCCCTGGTGGAGGTCACGCCGGACGAGGACTGGCGCCTGATCTACCCCACCCGTTCGGAAGACGAGGCGCTGCTGCCGGCGGGTACCCACACGCTCGCCACCGCCTGCGCGAACGAGCCCGCGCAGGCACCGCCGGTCGCGCCCGGGCAGCCGGTGCCGCCGTGCGCCCGCGCCCGCGCGGTGACGCCGCGCGAGGTGGGGCGCCTGTCGCGCACCCCGAGACGCGCCGGCGCATGCCATCCGGCCCCGACGTTCGGCGTGGGCGGCCCCGGCACGCTGATCCTGATCGCCACCGACGTTCCTCTCCGCCGCGCCACGCTGCAGGCGCACGTGGAGGGCTACTGCGGCGTCATCTACTTCTACGAGCCCGGCGCTTCACCGCTGGTGAAGGCGGTGCGTGCCTCCGGCAGCCGCAAGTGGGCGTCCGTACAGTCGATGCTCCGGCGTTGATCTGTCGTCGAGCCGACCCGGAGGATCGTCATGAGCTGGATTCTTGGGATCGACTGTGCAAACCCGCGGAGGTGTCATCCTGAGCGGCGCCGCTGCACCGAGCTTTCCTCCGCACCCATGCCTGGCGGCGCCCGAAGGATCTAAACCATCGGTCCGAGCGACAGGCGGCCTGTCGTTCGAACACCGAGTATAGATCCTTCGGCCTGCGAACTCCTTTGCCGGCAGATAGATAGGTGAGGCCGGCCTCAGGATGACATCGTAGGTGTCGGCGAGGAATGCACAGGCAAAATCGCAACCCCCGAACAGGAGACGGACGATGGGGAAGAGATTCGAGGTCTTGCTCGCACCCGCCGTCCTCGTGTCGCTCGCGGTGCTGCTGGCGAACGACTTCGTGCTGAAGCCGGCGCTGCACAACGCGCTCACGGGCAAGCTCTCCGACTTCGCTGGTCTTTTCGTGTTCGGCGTGTTCTGGTGCGCGGTGTTCCCGCGCCACCGGCAGGCGGTGGCGGCCGTGACCGCGCTCGGCTTCATCTACTGGAAATCCCCCGCCGCCCAGCCGCTGATCGACGCGTGGAACGGCCTTGGGCTGCTCCACCTGGGCCGCGTGGTGGACCCGACGGACCTGGTGGCGCTGGTGATGGTGCCGATCGCCTGCGCGTACCGACCGAAGCCCGGCGCGCCGATGCGACTGAGGCGGGTGCTCGCGCCGGGCGCGGCGGCGGCGTGCGTCTTCGCCTTCGCGGCGACCTCCAAGATGTCTCCGCTGACGCCGGTCCCCGGCGCGCGGTACGAGGTGCCGCTCTCGCGCGAAGTGGTGCTGCGGCGGATCTACGACCTGCGGCTCGGCTTCGTGGACCGCGGCGTGCCGCCGGGCCAGAGCGCGGACGGTTCCGACGAGGTGCAGATCGTGCTGCCCCCGTCCGGCCGGCCCGACCAGCGGGGGGCGATGTGGCGCGCGGTGCGGGCGCGCATGTCCGTGTCGGATGCGCCGGGGGGCGGGAGCACTCTGACGCTGATCAGCGCGGCGGGGCACGAAGACGCGCGCGTCGGGCCCACCGAGGCGCGGCGGCAGTTCGAGCTGCGGGTGCTGGAGCCGCTCCAGCGCAACGAGCCCAACACGCTGCACGCCGTTCCGGCCGTGCTGGGGACGGAGAAGTCGTTCGTGCCGCGCATCGTGGCGCCGCGGTCGCTCGCGGAGTCGCGGGCGCGCGTGACCATCACCCTCAATCGCCCCGCGTTCGTCGCGCTGGTGGAGGTGACGCCCGACGAGCACTGGCGCCTCCTCTACCCCACCCGCCCGGAAGACGAGCGGCGCCTGGGGCCGGGCACCCACACCCTGGTCACCACCTGCGCCGGCGAGCCGGATGCGGCGCCGATCGTCCCCGATCTCCCCATCCCGCCGTGCGCCCGGGCACGGCCGGTCACGCCGCGCGAAGTGGGGCTGCTGGCGGGGAAGACCATCGGCCGCGACTGCCGCGATGAGCACGTCCCGGGCATCCGCGCCGGCACCCTGGCGCTGGTCGCCACCGACCGGCCGCTGCGGCGCGCCACCCTGCAGGCTCAGTTGGAAGGCTACTGCGGCTCCACGTACTTCTTCGACCCCGGCACGTCGCCGCTGGTGCGGGCGGTGCACGCCTCCGGCACCCGCAAGTGGGCCGCCGCCGAGGTGTTTCTCCGTCGATGATGCCGGATGGGATGACACCGCCCAGCTTACTAAATTCGTTGCAAGCAAAGGAGATACGCTGATCGCACAGGCCGCTCACCGGCGACTGAAGTCGCAGCAGAGTCTACGGACACACATACCACGGAGCAAGATTGAGCAAGGTGCTCAGAACCCGCAGAAAACCTAGACGAGCGCGCGCAACCTGCTCGACTAACCCTGCGGACCTGAGCAGAAAATCTAGCCAACTGACAGTGCAACTGACAGTCGCAAACCCGCGACGAGTGAGTTGCACGTGTCACCGTACTTCGCCGCAGCACTAGAAGAAGTCGTCCGTGAGCTCCTTCGGGAGCGCATGGAGTTGGAGCAGCGCATCAACGCGGATCTCGACCGCGTTGAGGCGATTGACACGATGGTCTGCGGGTTCCGGGCCGTGAGCGGCCCCGGCGGCCCCTGCCACGTCCCCGCGATGTTCGCACCGGCGGGAGGCGAGGCAGGGGCCGTTTGCGTTCCCGCTGGTCGCGGGCCTGATCGCGCTCGGGGGCTGAGATGATCGCCCCCGCCAGCATTCCTGTCGGAATGGCCTCCCCGGAGGAAGCCGCCAAGCTCGCCGCGTACGTCGAGCGGCTGACGCGCTACCTCACCATCTCCCTGACGGAGCGGCTGTTCGGCGACGAGGACGTGACGGACATCCAGATCAACTCGGATGGGTTGGTTTGGCTGGACCGGCACTCGGCGGGCCGCACCCACGAGGGCGACGTGCTTCCCCCGGAGCGCGTCGAGATGTTCGTCAACGCCGTGGCGCAGCACCTCGGCGCCACGTTCGACGCTCGCAACTCGATCCTCGAGGGCGAGCTGCCCGGCCCCGTCTTCCTCGGCTCCCGGCTGATCGCGCTCGGTCCCCCGACCGTGGCGCGTCCGGCGATGGTGGTCCGCAAGCCCCCGCTGCGGATCTACACGTTGGACGACTACCGGGCGTCGGGCATCCTCACGGCCGCGCAGTTGGATGCCGTCCTCGGCGGCATTCTGGATCACCGCAACATCGTCATTTGCGGAGCGACTCGCTCCGGCAAGACGACCTTCCTCAACGCCATCCTCGCGGCCGTCGCTGACCTCTGCCCCAACGAGCGCCTCGTTGTGGTCGAGGACACGCTGGAAGTGAAGTCGTCCGTCCCGAACACGCAGACCCTCCGCACCAGCCAGTACAAGGACCATCACGACCTGCTGAAGGCGACGCTTCGCCTCAGCCCCGACCGGATCGTGTTCGGCGAAGTCCGCGACAAGGCCGTCCTCGCGCTGCTGGACGCGTGGACGACCGACCATTCCGGCTTCGCCACGTTCCACGCCGCAGACGCCGAAGGCGCCCTGCGGCGGATGAACCGCCTCGCCATGCGCAACCGCGTCCCGCCCCAACTGGAGCTGGTCGCGGAGGCCGTCCACGTCCTGGTGCTGATTCAGGGCGGGTCGGTCAAGCGGCACGTGCGCGAGGTGGTTCGCGTTTCCGGCTTCGACCCGCGCGAACGCGGTTCTCCTTCCAACGCCTCGCGTGAGGCACATCCACAGGAGTGCTCCATGAGCATCGCACGCCGCATCCCCGGAATCGCCACCGGCACCCGCGCCAGGTGGTCCACCCTCCTCCCCGCCCGCACGGCGCTCCGCCGCGCGTA
>DASQLJ010000491.1:0-4805 GCA_035630095.1 Longimicrobium sp. | reverse complement strand
TCTCTGGGAGGTGAGAAATACTTCGGGGTCACGGTCCGACGGCGAACCAGAAGAATTTCCGGCCCCTCTGTTCAGGTGCCTGATAGAAACCCTCGCCTACGCCGCCTGAGAAAGGCCAAAGTCGAGCTCAGGATGACATCGAGGAGGCGCTCCGGCTCGACGTCAGCGCTTTTGTTCGTCGGGGTCGTGGGCCATCTCGTCGAGGGCGACGGCCACGGCGAGGATCAGGGCGTCGTCCTGGCCGGCGGCGATGTCGATGCCGTAGGTGTCGCGCAGCGAGAACCAGTGCTTGGACACCTTCGCGACCGTGTCGCCGTCGCGGCGGATCTCGTACTCGTGGTCGAGCAGGTCGCCCTTCACCCGCATGTTCTCGCCGTCTTCCACGTCCACGTCGAAGCGGTCGGTGAAGGGGGAGATCAGCGCCTTCTTCACCGTGGCGACCGTCTTTCCGTCGCGCAGGATCTTCATGCTGTCGCGGATGGCCAGCTTCTTCTCGCGGATGGTGGCCACCTCGCGGCCGCCCATGTCCTCGATCACGAAGGTCTCGCGGATGCGCATCACCTTGCCGTCGACCTTGTAGACGGCGCGCCCGCTCTCGTCCTCGATCGTGTAGTCTTCGCCGATGGAAATCAGCTTCTGGCGCATCTTGTAGCGGGGCATCTGCTCACCTCTTCCGCAGTCGCGTGGCGTTGCCGCGAGCGACGCCCGCGGAGCCCGCTGGCGGGGCAACGATCACGCCAGCGCATGGGCGCCCGTCCGCTGGCCCGCTACGGTCTACCGCAGCCCGCCCGGCGTGACGCGGCGCTCGCAGAGGCCGAGGAGCGCG
This sequence comes from Longimicrobium sp., assembly GCA_035630095.1. Classification (GTDB taxonomy): domain Bacteria; phylum Gemmatimonadota; class Gemmatimonadetes; order Longimicrobiales; family Longimicrobiaceae; genus Longimicrobium. The sequence goes on along the minus strand of DASQLJ010000491.1, from coordinate 3,979 downwards.
TCCACCAGCAGCGCCAGGAGCGCGGCGGGGATGGCGCCGGAGAGGATCATCCGCGTGTCGGTGAGCGCCAGGCCGGCCACGATGGGGTCGCCCAGCCCGCCGGCGCCGATGAACGCGGCCAGCGTGGCGGTGCCCACGGTGATCACCGCAGCGGTGCGGATGCCGGCCATGATCAGCGGCGCGGCCAGCGGCAGGCGCACGTGGCGAAGCACCTGGCCGGGGCTCATCCCCAGCGCCCGCGCGGCCTCCACGGCTTCGGGGCCGGCGTCGCGCACGCCGCTGTAGGTGTTGCGGATGATGGGGTAGAGCGAGTACAGCCAGAGCGCCACCAGCGCCGGCGCCACCCCGATCCCCAGCAGCGGGATCATGAACGCCAGCAGGGCGATGCCGGGGATGGTCTGCAGCACCCCCGCGCCGCGGATCGCCGCCTCGGCCGCGGTGGGGCGGGCCCGCTCGAGCGCCACGCCCGCGGGGACGGCGACGGCGACCGCGGCGAGGAGCGAGACGACGACGAGCAGCAGGTGCCTCGTCACGTTGCGTGTCAGCTCGCCGCGGCGCGACCAGAGGTAGCCGGCGAACGATCCCTCCCCCGCCGCCGCCCGGCCGGCGGACGCGCGCGGGGCCGAGTCCCGCCGCAGCAGCCCCATCTCCCGGAGCGCGTCCCCGGCCACCCTGCCGACGGGCTCCCCATCCACCTCCACGCGCCGGTTGAGCTGGCGCATCCGCGCGACGTCCAGCCGGCCGCTCAGCCGCGCCAGCTCGGCCACGGCGCGCGGCTGCTCGCGCCAGAGGCGGGGCCCCACCATCGCCGCGGCCTCGTACGGCGGAAAGAAGCCGCGGTCGTCCTCCAGCACCGCCAGGTCGTACCTCGCCAGCATCCCGTCCGTCGAATAGCCGTCGACCACGTCCACCGCGCCCTCGGCGAGCGCGCGGTACTTCACCGCCTGGACGAGGGAGCGGACGGCGCGTGGGCGCAGGCCATACGCCGTCGTCAGCCCCGGCAGCCCGTCGGGGCGGCCGATGAAGTCCGGCGTGAAGCCGGCGGTGAGCTGTGGGGAGGCGCGCGCCAGGTCGCTCAGCGTCTTCAGCCCGTGGCGGCGCGCGGTCTCCTTGCGCACGGCGATGGCGTAGGTGTTCTCGAAGCCCAGCGGCGGCAGCCAGCGGACGCCCCAGCGCGCCTCGAACTCGCGCGAGACGCGGCCGTACACCGCGCCCGCATCCCCCGTGGGCTCCTCGTGCAGGATGGCGGTGAGACCGGTGCCGGTGTACTCGGGGTAGACGTCGATCGCGCCCGTCCGCAGCGCGCCGAACGCGATCTCCGTGGCCCCCAGCCCCATCCGGCGGTCCACGCGGATGCCGCTCGCCTCCAGCATCTGCGCGAACATCTCCGCCAGCAGGTAGCTCTCGCCGAACGGCTTGCTGGCGATGACGACGGGGCGGGAGGCGGGCGGACGCGGCTCCGGCCCCGCATCCGCCTGCGCGGACACGGGGCCGGGGATGCAGCCCAGCGCGAGCAGCGCCAGGCGCGCCGCCACTTTCCTCATGACGGACGCGGTCGTGCGGCGGCGCGTCAGCTCGACTGCGTGTAGCCGTTCAGGATGTACGGAATCCACTCGCGGACGTTGAAGTCCAGCAGGTTCAGCATCCCGCCGAAGTAGGTGATGCTCACGAATCCGTTGGCCATCTGCACGCCCGAGATCTCCACGTTCGCCTGGGAGTTCTGCCCCGTCACGTACACGCGTGCGCCGTCCATGATGTCGAACTGCACCGAGCCCGTCAGCGGGAACGGCTCCGCGTACTCCGCGATCCGCAACGTGCCGGTCGCCGTCTGGCCCTGGAACTGGAGATCGAGCGTGCCGGTGGACCACGGCTGCGGGGGTGCTCCCTGCAGTACGGTCACCTGCATCTGGTTTGACGCGTCCATCGTGGCGGCTCCTGGCGAAGAGGTGGGGCGATGGAAGGAGAGGGAGGAAGCGGCGGAACGTCCCCTTCCCGAGGCGCTCCAACCATAGGCTTTTCCTCACCGCACTACAAGCGTGTTCGATGGGGTGAGCCGTGGCGCCGCCTTCCATGAGCCGGCCGTGGGATCTGGGGAAGTGCTTCACGCCGCCACCATCCGCGACCGGGCGAGCAGGTCGCGCACGTAGTCCGTCGCCGGCGCCGCCAGCAGCTCGGCGGTGGGGGCGACCTGCTCGATGCGGCCGTGGCGGAGCACGGCGATGCGGTCGGCCAGCAGCGCGCCCTCGTGCAGGTCGTGCGTGACGAAGACGGCGGTGATCCCCAGCCGCCGGCGGAGCGCGTCGAAGCTGGTCTGCAGCTCGGCGCGGGTGATGGCGTCGAGCGCGCCGAACGGCTCGTCGAGCAGCATGATCCTGGGGCTCGCCGCCAGCGCCCGCGCGATGGCCACGCGCTGCCGCTGCCCGCCGCTCAGCTCGCGCGGCCAGCGTTCCCCGAAGCGGCCGGGATCGAGCCCCACCCACTCCAGCGCCTCCGCCGCGCGCTTCGGCGCCCCGCCGTCGTGCCGCAGCCAGGGGACGAGGGCGACGTTGCGCAGCACGGTCCAGTGCGGCAGCAGCCCGCCCTCCTGTGGCACGTACCCCACCCGCCGCCGCAGCTCCACCGGATCGGCCGCCGCCACGTCCGTCCCCTCGACGCGCACCGAACCGCTGTCGACGTCGGTCATCCGGTTGAAGCAGCGGAGCAGCGTGGTCTTTCCCGACCCGCTCTCGCCCACCAGCGCCACGCACTCCCCCGCGCGCACCTCCAGCGACACGCCGTCGAGCGCGACAGCCGAGCCGTAGCGCTTGCCCACGTCGCGCGCGGCGAGCACGGCCTGCGTCGAGTCGTCAGCCTGGGATGGAGTCACCGGATGAGCAGTCTTGAGATGGGGATCGGGCACGGCGGCTTCGGATGATTGCGATGATACGGGTCGAAGCCGCGCGGGGCGAGAATCATATCGACGCAACAAGGCTGTAACCTGGGAGGGCCGGGGTCAATCGAAACGAGAAAGCGGTGGGGTCGGCGTGGCGATAGGGACGGGTATGGCGGCGGGGATCGCGCCCTCTCCGGCCGCCTGAGGGCGTCCACCTCTCCCGTTCCGGGAGAGGTTGTGGGGCGGGTTTCCAGAGGTTCAGCGGACGTTCACGCGGGCGTAGATGGAGAACCGTCCGCGCGAGCGGGTGTCGGCTCCACGCGCCGGGCGACGCATGCAACCCTCTCCCGGAACGGGAGAGGGTGGCGAGCCTCAGCGAGCCGGGAGAGGGCGCGACGCCGCCGGCCGCACGATCGCCCGCCATCGCCTCGAAATCCTCTCGTCAACGCGTCGTATTGGATGCGGAAGCTTCGACAAACCCTCTCGCGGCAGGCGGGGATTTTGCATCCGCCGCTGCCCCCGTCGCTTTGCACATGTCGGCGCACGAAAACCGTGGCGCCGCGAGTGACGCGGACCTAGCTTGGATGCGGCCTATCCACGCCCTTATCGACCCTCTCGCCCCTGTATCAATGCCCCACGGCAACGGCAACGCGCCCTCCGCGCGCGACCTCGCGGAGCTGCTTCTCGACGCGCGCACGCGCACGCTGCTGCTGGTGAGCTCCGTGCCCGAAGACGAGCTGATGGCCCAGCACAACAAGCTGATGAGCCCCATCGTGTGGGACCTGGGGCACATCGCGCACTTCGAGGAGCTGTGGCTGATCCGCAACCTCGAAGGGCCGGTGGAGTTCGGCGAGATGCCGGGGATGTTCAACCCGTTCGAGAACCCCCGCTCCGTCCGCGGCCAGCTCGCGCTCCCTCGCCTCTCCGACAGCCTGGAGGTGATGGCGCAGACCCGCCGCCGCGTGCTGGAGCACGTGACCAACGCGGGCGCGCCAAAGGAGGGTGACTACGACCCGCTGCTGCGCGGCGGCTACGTGTACAAGATGGTGCTGCAGCACGAGTACCAGCACAACGAGACGATCCTGCAGGCGCTGCAGCTCAAGGACG
>DASQLJ010000490.1:0-7424 GCA_035630095.1 Longimicrobium sp. | reverse complement strand
GAGACCGCGGCGAAGCGCCCGCTGGCCGTGATCGGCGCCGAGGCGGACTCGCTGCTGCGCGTGCTGCCGGCCCTGGCGCCGCGCGGCGGCGACGAGGTGGTGCGCCTGCGGCACCGCTACCTGACGCGACAGCTCGAGGCGCTGCGGGCGCGGGTCGGGATGCTGGGCGGGCAGCGCCTCACCTTCCAGGACGAGGCCCGGGCGCTCTACGACGCCGAGGTGCCGCGCGTGCCCGAGGCGGAGTTCCGGCAGGTGCTCGCCCGCCTGGACGCGCTGGTCCCCGGCACCGACCCGCTGCCGCAGCGGGTGGACCGCTACCGCCGCCAGTTCGTCATCCCCCGCGAGCGGCTGGACACCGTCTTCCGCGCCGCCGTGGCCGAGGCGCGCCGGCGCACGCTGCGGCAGGTGCGGCTGCCGGCCAACGAGAGCTTCACCATCGAGTACGTCACGGGGAAGTCGTGGAGCGGGTACAACTGGTACCAGGGCAACGCGCGCAGCCTGATCCAGGTGAACACCGACCTGCCGATCTTCATCGACCGGGCGCTGGACCTGGCGGCGCACGAGGGCTACCCCGGCCACCACGTGTACAACGTGCTCCTGGAGCAGCACCTGGTGCGCGAGCGCGGCTGGCCCGAGTTCTCGGTGTACCCGCTCTTCAGCCCCCAGTCGCTGATCGCCGAGGGGAGCGCCAACTTCGGGATCGAGGTGGCTTTCCCCGGGGCCGAGCGGCTGGCGTTCGAGCGCGACGTGCTCTTCCCGCTCGCCGGGCTGGACCCGGCCAGGGCGGCGCAGTACGCCGAGTTCCGCGAGCTTCTGGGCCGGCTGAGCTACGCCGACAACGAGGCCGCCCGCCGCTACCTGGACGGCGAGATCACCCGCGAGCAGGCGGCCGAGTGGCTGCAGCAGTTCGCGCTGATGGCGCCCGAGCGCGCGCGCCAGCGCCTGGGCTTCATCGACCAGTACCGCAGCTACGTGATCAACTACAACCTGGGCCGCGACATGGTGCGGCGCTTCGTGGAAGCGCGCGGCGGCACCGCCGACCAGGCCGACCGCCGCTGGGAGATCTTCTCCGGCCTGCTCTCGTCCCCGCGCCTCCCGTCAGGACTGCAGTAGGCGGCGGTATTGCGGACCGTGGTGTGCTGCCTCGACTCCACGGTGGCGCTGGCGGTCCGATCTCGCGCAGGCCGCAGAGGGCACCGGGAGCACAGTTCAGCCGCTCCGTGTCCTCTGCGGCTCTTTCCCCTTTTCTTCGCCAGCCGGTTGCCACAGATATCTCTCCGGACCGGCCACCCGGGGAAACCACATGCCGCGCGACATCGAGCCAGAGTACACGGACCTCCCGGCCGCAGTGATCCGGGGGATGACGGGCGCTGAGCGAATGCGGATCGTTTTCGAGCTGACGGCCAGGATGCGCCGGAAGATCTGGAACCGCATCGAGGAAGAGCACCCGGATTGGCCGATCTGGCAGAAGAAAGTCGAGTTCATGCGATGGATCTTCGACCCCGAACCGCTGCCGCGCGGATTGGAGGAATCCATGCGCGGACAGGACGATCCACCCTGGTTCTGAGCTCCCCGTCGCACGAACCTCCCTCGCCACGAACCGGACCGTCCCCGACATGAGCACCCTGCGGCAGTGGCTGCGCGATCCCGAGAAGTGGCTCCAGCTGCTGACGGTGGTCGGCGGGCTGACGGCGTTCGCGATCGGGTTGAACGAGTACCGCCAGGAGCAGCGCTGGAGGCGGCTCGAATCCTTCACCCAGCTGATGCAGTCGGTGGAGGCGGAGCCGGAGGTGCGCGGCGCGCTGACGATGCTGGAGTACCGCCAGCCGCGCGTGTGCGTCCCCAACCCGGCGGCCGATGCGCCCCGGTGCTTCGTCGCCAGCGACAGCCTTGTGATGGCCGCGCTCGACGGCGCCATGCGCTACCGCGCGCTGACGCCCGACGAGCACGACGTCGTCGTTTCGCTCGATCGGCTGCTGACGGCGCTGGACCGGCTGGAGTACCTGCAGGCGCAGGGCTTCGTCGAGGAGGAGGTGCGCCATCCCACCGCCGCGTACTGGATCTCGCTGATCGGCGACCGCAGCAACCGCGCGAAACCGGCCGCCGTCCGCGCGAAGCTCTGCGAATACGTCCGCTTCTTCGAATACGACGGTGCGCTCCGGCTGATCGCCCGCTACACCCCGCCGCGCGACCGCGTCCCGCAATGCACCATCTCCGCCCAGCCGTGACCGCGATGAACGCATACCGTCGCCGGCCGGGGAGCGCTTCCGGTACGGCCGGGAAGTGGGTAAGATGAGCGGATAACTCCGCCCGGCCAGGCTGCGCCGGGCGGAACTCGTTCCGTACGCCGCCGCTGCCCCGAAATCGTTGTCGATGATGGACTTCCCGAGACTGGCCCGCTACCTCGCCGACCTGGCGGAGAACAACGAACGCGCGTGGTTCGAGGCGAATCGCGCCGAGTACCAGGCGCTGCGCGACGACTTCTGCGCCTTCGTGGGCGAGGTGATCGCCGACACCGCCGCGTGGGACCCCACGGTGCGCTGGGTGGACCCGAAGGACTGCGTCTACCGCATCTACCGCGACGTGCGGTTCAGCAACGACAAGACGCCGTACAAGACCACCTTCAGCGCGGTGATCAGCGAGCGCGGGCGCCACGCGGGGCATGGGCCGTCGTACTACTTCCAGGTGGATGCGAACGGGGTGCTGATGGCCGGCGGCGGCGTGTGGATGCCGGAGAACGACCGGCTGGCGCTGATCCGCCGGCACGTCGCAGATCACCCGGAGCGGCTGGAGAAGGTGATGCGGGCGCGCGCCTTCAAATCCACCTTCCCCGGCGGGCCGTGGGACGGCCACAAGCTGAAGCGCCCGCCCGCCGGCTACCCGGCGGACGCGCCGCTGATCGAGATCCTCAAGCTCAAGAGCTTCCTGGTGGAGCGCGAGCGCGACGTCACCGCCCCGGCGGACGACGTGAAGCCGTGGATCACGGAAACTTTCCGCGCCATGCACCCGTTCATCCTCTGGCTGCGCGACGCGGTGGCCGGCGAGCCCGAGCCGGAGCCCTGACGCACGCCGACGATCATCCGCGGGCGCGGAACCCCTCATCCTCGATTCGATGAACGAGAAATCCGACCGGATGCGCGGCCTGGCTTCCATCCGCATCGGGGTGGCGGCGCTGCGCACCAATCCGATGCGCACGGTGCTCTCCACCCTCGGCGTGATCATCGGTGTGGCCGCGCTGGTGGCGGTGCTGTCGCTGGGCGACGGGATGGAGGCGTTCGCCCGCAGCCAGGTGGAGCGCACCACCGGCGTCCAGAACGTCTACGTCAACCCCGTCACCTCCGACGAGGTCGACGGCATCCAGGTCGCCCGCGCCCGCTTCGCGCGCTTCGGCGAGGCCGAGGCGGCGGAGGCGGCGCGGCTCCCGGGCGCCGCGGCCGCGTCGGTCACGCAGAGCGGCACCACGCTGATCCGCCCGCCCGCCGGCGGCCGCGAACGGGCCGCGCGCGTGACCGCCGCCAGCGCCGGGACCGCCGCCATGTACGGCGTGGAGATGAGCGCCGGCCGCTTCTTCACCCCCGCCGAGGCGGCGGGCGACACGCCGTCCGTCGCCGTCTCGTACCTCGCCGCCGCCGCGCTCTCGGGCGGCGTGCCGGGCGCGCTGGTGGGCCGCGTGCTGCACCTGCGCGGCACGCCCGTGCGCGTCGCCGGCGTCGTGAAGCCCGACCCGCGGGACGAGGGGCTCGCCGTCTACGTCCCCCTCTCCGCCGCGCCGAAGGTGCTCACGCCGGGCGAGGCCGCGCGGCCGGCCGGGCTGGTGATCAAGGCCCGCCGGGTGGAAGACGTGGAGCGGGTGCGCGCCGCGGCCGAAGGGTGGCTGGCGCGGCGCCACGGCGCGGCGTGGGCGAAGGACTTCGTCCTCGCCACCGACGAGGCGCGCGGCGAGCAGATGAAGACCGGATTCCTCCTCTTCAAGCTGTTCATGGGCTCCATCGCCGGCATCTCGCTGCTGGTGGGGGGCATCGGGATCATGAACGTGCTGCTGGCCTCCGTCACCGAGCGCACCCGCGAGATCGGCATCCGCAAGGCGGTGGGCGCGCGCCGGCGCGACATCGTGCTGCAGTTCCTCTCCGAGTCCGTCGCGATCACGGGGTCGGGGAGCCTGCTGGGGCTGCTGCTGGGCGTGGCGGTGGCGTTCGGCGCCACGGCCGCGATGCGCGCCTACGCCGACGCGCCGATCCACGCCGGCCTCTCCGCGTCGACGATGCTGGTCGCCGCCGCCTCGGCGCTGATCATCGGCCTGTCGTTCGGCACCTACCCCGCCCTGCGCGCCGCGCGCCTCTCCCCGATCGAGGCGATCCGGCACGAATAGACGCTGAGATGATCCGGAAGTTCAGCAAAGGTGTCACACAGAGGCATGAAGACTCGGAACGGACGCGGGGCGTGGATTCGGCATCCACGCCCCGCGTCGTTTTCATCCTCCATCCGGGCTACCGCCTCGGCGGGCGGGTGGGACGGATCTCGATCCTGGACACCAGCGAGTTGGAGGGGAGCGCCAGCAGGTCCATCACCACTTGGGCGATGTCGTCCGGCTGGATCATCCACGCGTTCTCGTCGCTGGGGTTCTTCTCGTTGAAGTACGTGTTCACGCTCCCCGGCATGACGTAGTTCACGCGGATGCCATGCTGCCGCACGTCCAGCATCAGCGCCTCGCTGAAGCCCACGAGGCCGAACTTGCTCGCGTTGTACGCGGCGCCGCCGGCGAACGGGTTCTTCCCCGCCAGCGACGCCATGTTGATGATCCACGCGTCGCCGCTCTTGCGCAGGTGCGGGATCGCCTCGTGGCAGCAGTAGAAGACGCCGGAGAGGTTGGTGCCGATCAGCCGGTCCCACGTCGCGGGGTCGATCTCGTCCACGGGCCCGAATGCGCCGAAACCGGCGTTGTTCACCAGGATGTCGAGCCCGCCGAAGCGTTCGACCGCCGTCCCGATCAGCTCCTTCACGTCCGCCAGCTTCGCCACGTCGCCGGCGACGCCCACCACCGTCCCCTCGCCCAGTCCGTCCAGCCGCTCCGCCGCCTCGGCCACCTCGCTCGAGCGCCGCGCGGAGATCACCACGTTCGCGTTCGCCCGCGCCAGCGCCTCGGCGACCGAATAGCCGATCCCCTTGCTCCCCCCCGTCACCACCGCCGTCCTGCCGCGAAGATCCAGCGCCATCCCGTCCTCCCTCTCCCGTTGCGTGAGCCGGCTTTCACTGCCGCGGGTTGATGTGGGAAGATGGATGCCGCCGCGCAAGCACCGGCGCGATTTCCGGCTCCGCAAACCGCGTGGGGGCTTCGCCCGAGCAGCGGAGGGAACGGAGGAAGCGGAGAAAAGCCGGGCCGTTCTCCGTTTCCTCCGCTGCTCCGTGTGATCCCAGGCAGTTCGGAGATCCTACGCCGCCACCAGTTCCGGCCGCCGCGCCGGAGCCGCGGCCGCCTTCGCACGGGGCCGGTTCATGATGTGCACGGCCTCGCCCAGCGCGTGCTTGAAGGCCTCCATCAGCCCCTCGCCCAGCGTGGGGTGGGTGTGGATGGTGAGGGCCACGTCTTCGGGCGATGCCATCATCTCGATCGCGAAGGTGGCCTCCGCGATCAGCTCGCTCGCCTCGGGCCCGACGATCTGCACCCCGATGACGCGCTCGCTGTCGGCGATGATGCGGATGAAGCCCTCGCTCTCGTTCAGCGACATCGCGCGCCCCGAGGCGGAGAAGGGGAAGCGGCCGACGGTGACCTCGAGCCCGCGCCGCTTCGCCTCGGCCTCGCCGATGCCCACGGTGGCGATCTCGGGGTCGGTGAAGATGGCGGCGGGGAGCGCCAGCCAGTCGGCGCGGGCGTAGCGGCCGGCGATCACGTCGGCGGCGACCTCGGCCTCGCGGAAGGCCTTGTGCGCCAGGTACGGCCCGCCCGTCACGTCGCCCACGGCGTAGATGCCGGGAACGCTGGTCATCATCCGCTCGTCCGCCTCCACGTGGCCGTGCGCGTCGAGCCGCACGCCGACCTCCTCCAGCCCCAGCCCGGCGATATTGGGCCGGAAGCCCACGGCCACCAGGATCTTCTCCGCCTCGATCACCCGCGTCTCGCCGCCCACCTGCACCGTCACCGCCGCCCTGGCGCCGCGCTCCTCCCACGCCAGCGCGCGGGCGCCGGTGAGCACCTCCGCCCCGCGCTTGCGCAGCTTGCGCTCGACCACGCGCACCAGGTCGGCGTCGATGCCGGGGAGGAGCGAATCCGTCATCTCCACCACCGTGAGCCGCGTCCCCAGCCGCTGGTACATCATCCCCAGCTCCAGCCCGATCACCCCGCCGCCGATCACCAGCAGCGACTCGGGGATCGCCGGCAGGTCCACCGCGTCGCGCGCGGTCAGGACGAAGCGGCCGTCCGCCTCGAAGCCGGGGACGCTGGCCAGCCGCGCCCCCGTGCCGATCACGATCGCCTCGCGCGCGGTGTGGCGGGTGACGCCGCCGTCCGCCGCCGTCACCTCCACCGTGCGCGGGTCCACGATCCGTGCCGTGCCGTATACCGTCTCGCCGCCGTTGCCGCGGATCAGCGTCCCCACGTTCGTCGTCAGCCGCTGGACGATGCCGGCCTTCCACCGCTGCGTCGCCGCGAAGTCGATGGTGGGCTCGCCCGCGCTGATCCCCATCGCCCCCGCCTCGCGGATGCGGTCGAAGGTGCCGGCGGCGGTGATCAGCGCCTTGCTGGGGATGCACCCCCAGTTCAGGCACACGCCGCCGAACGACTCCTTCTCCACGCACAGCGTCCGTTTGCCGTGCTGCGCCAGCCGGATCGCCGCCGTGTACCCGCCCGGCCCGCCGCCGATCACGATCGCGTCGTATTCCTTTGCCTGCATCGTTCACCTCCCGTGCGTGCGGATGGTTCAGCAACAGGAACAGCTTCGAGTGCTTTAGAGACCGATCGGTCTCTTCAAGTGCATGGAAAAGAGCCCCCGCGCGTCAGGCGCGGACGCTCCCGTCCAGGTACCGCACCATGTGCTCGGCGGCGCGAGCCACGTGCACCTCGTCGTCGTAGAGCTTGGTCATCATCACCGCGCCCTCGAGGGTGCTGATCATGACCGACGCGAGCGCGTCGGGGTCCACGTGGGCGCGCACCTCGCCGCGCTCGCGGCCGCGCTCGGTCACGCGCACCACCAGCGCACGGAGGCCGTCCATGGCGGCGCGGGCGCGCTCGCGCAGCACCGGGTTGCCGTCGTCGTTCTCGATGCCGGCGTTCATCACCGGGCAGCCGCCGGGCACGGGCGGGTCGTGCGTCAGCGCGGCGAACACGCTCACGATGGCGCTCAGCCGGTCGATCGCGTGCGTCTTCCCCTCCAGCGCGTTGGCGAAGCGGCGCCCGATCAGCTCCACCGCGTAGTCCAGCGCCTCGACGG
>DASQLJ010000489.1:0-3654 GCA_035630095.1 Longimicrobium sp. | reverse complement strand
CTCCTCGATCGCCTCGATCACCCCCTCGCCCTCCACGTCCAGCAGCGTGCGGCGCAGCCAGCGCAGGCAGCTCGCGCGGCCGGGCCGGCGCACGTCCACCGCCATCCCCGACGGATGCACCGTTTCGGTCACCGAGTTGCGCAGCCGCACCGAGCGCGGGCGCACGGCGCTGGTGATCACCAGCTTCTCGCCACACGCCTCGTGGTACTGCGCGGCCAGGCGCTGCACGAAGGTGCGCGTGGTGGGCAGCGCGTAGGGGTACGACGCGTTCGCCACGCGGTAGTGCTCGTTGCCGCGCAGCCGCACCAGCTCCCCCTCGGCGGCGGCGCTGCGCACGCCGCGGCCCGAGCGGTAGAAGGTGAGGTCCTGCCCGCGCGCCTGGTTGTACATGCGCTCCACGCTGCCGCGCGAGCCCTTCAGCGTCTGCGCCTGCGCGCCATCGGCGAGCAGCACCACGGCCGCGGCCAGCGCGGTGGAAGCGATGCGGAGTTTCGGCATGATGGTGATGAAACGGGGTCCGGCAGGGTCGATCCGGCGCGCGCCAATCCGCACGCTCCGCGCCGCGCGACGATACAGGGGGTTCGCGCGGCGGTCAACCCACTACACCGCTCGGGGGCGCGGGGTTTCGGGGGATGGGGTCACGGCGGGCGGCCAGCTACGAGTGACGTTCGGATCGAGCACGGCCGAGTGACGTGCATGCGGCGGCTGGAGCCCTCACCCGAAGAAACGCGGCCGGTACTGCTGGCCGCGTTTCTTCGACCTCTCCCAGACAGCGGGAGAGGTTACGGTAGATACAACTTCGGCGGTGAGAGTGTTGGGGCGCGCGGTGGAACGTCTCACGCCCGCTTGACTGGCGTAGAGTCCGCGCTCTGTTGCCGCCCGATCCCCTCCAGCTCCGCCAGCGCGCGGTCCGCGGCGACGTCGTCCCGGATGATCCGGCCGAGACGCGCCGCGTTCGCCCTGAACCCCGTCTCGTCGAGCAGGCGCCGGACCGCGGCGGCGATGCGCGGCGGGCGGGCCGAGCGGCGCAAACGCAGCCCCGCGCCGCGCGCGGCCACGCGGGCGGCGTTGTCGTCCTGGTCGCGCCCCATCGGGATGCAGAGGAGCGGCACGTTGGAGGCGAGCGCGCGCATCACCGTGCCGTGCCCCGCGTGCGTGACGATCGCGGAGGCGTGCGGAAACACCCGGGCGTGCGGGGCTGAATCGACCGCGACCACGTTCGACGGGAGGTCGAAACGTTCGCCCGCCATCGCCGGCCCCAGCGTCACCAGCCCGCGCACCTCCATCGTCCCCAGCGCGGTGATGATGTGCTGGAGGAGGCCGCGCTGATCCTGGAAGGTCGACGAGAGGCTGGCGATCACGAGCGGGCGTGGATCCGCGTCCGGCCACGGACTCCGCCACGCGCCCGTCCAGTCCGGATCGTCCAGCACGGGGCCGACGTAACGCACGTTCGGCGGGGGCGGGGTGATGGGGAAGTCGAACGCCTCGGACGTCTGGATCAGCCGTAGATCCGCCCGATGATACTGGTCCACCAGCTCACCCGCCGTGGCGAGCGGGGCCAGGCGGGCGGCGCGTCGCGCGTCGTTGAAGCGGGGGAGATACGCGCCGAGCTGCCGCACGAACAGGCGGTTCATCACGCCGTCTCGGAGGCGGCCGGCAAGGTCGGTGCGGGGAAGGAAACCCGGTCCAGCCGCGGGTTTTCCGGAGCCGGGGAGGAACTCCGGCATGTGGAAGAGAACCACGCGCGGTATTCCCGCCGCCTCGGCGGCGACGAGCGCCCCCGGCATGAGCGCGTCCACCACGACTACGTCCGGCCGCTCGCAGTCGATCTCCCGCCGCGTCTCCTCCGCCACGATCGGGGCGGGGCCGAACACCACGTGCTCGAACGATCGCTTCAGCGCGCCGACCGGCGTCCACGCCGCCGAGTCGCCGAGCAGGTCCACGGTCCGGTCGTCCCGCGTGAAGTGGCGGGTGAAGGGGACGAAGCGCGCCCCCGCCTCCTCCACCACCGCGCGCAGGCACGGCTCCGTCAGCACGCGCACGTCGTGGCCGCGCGCCGCCAGCCGCCGCGCGAGCCCCAGCACCGGCGGCACGTTGCCGCCGCCCTCGAAGGTCACGAACAGGTAGGCGCGCTGAGCCTGCATCGAGACCTCAGGCCTGGGGATGAGGGAGGGAGACGAGGCCGTCCACCAGCGCGCGGATCACCTGCGCCGCGTCGTCTGCCGAGCGGCCGAGATCGCGCCGCAGGAGCTTCCACGCGTGGATGTCGGTCGCCGCCACGAAGGCGTCGAGGCGGCTGGCGTACGCGTCGTCCGTGGGGGAGGGGAGGTGGGGGGCGAAGACGCGGGCGCACCACGCGCGATGCGCCGCCCGGCCAGCCGTCGCGATGGCTTTCGCCTCCGCCACCGTCGCTTCGAGCGCGAGGGTGCGGAGGACCGCGTCGCCGTCGCGCTCGTAGTGCTCGAGGAGGACGGCGAGGGCTCCCTCCACGTCGTCCACGGGCGCCTGGCCGCGCTCCGCGACGATTCCCGCCGCGTCGGCCTCGATGCAGGCGGCGATGATCCCTTCCCGCGAGCCGAAGCGCCGGATCACCGTCCGCACCGAGACACCCGCGTGCTCCGCGATCGCCGCGAGGGTGATCTCGTCCATCGGCCGTTCTCGCCATAGCGCGGCCGTCGCGGCGAGGATGTCGCGGCCCGTCTGCGCCGCCGCCTCGGCCCGCGCCGCCATCCGGTAGCCACGGACAGGGGAGATAGATTTCATGTCACCCATGATGACGTGGAAACCGTGCGTCGTCAAGCCGCGCGTTCGGAAGACCGTGCGGGCGACGGACGCGGTTCCGTGGTTCCGTGGTTCCGTGGTTCCGTGGTTCGAAGGGCGGCTGAAGCCGCGGCTAGAACAATGGGAAGCCTCGTAAACACCGCGAGGCTGTGAGGCGGCCGTCGCGCGTTTCCGCCGGTGTCGCGTCCGCCTCAGCGCTGCGGGGGCGTGGCGGGGATGATCAGCACCTGGCCGGGGCGGAGGTTGTCGCTCGGCAGGCGGTTGGCGCCGCGGATGGCATCCACCGTCACGCCGAATCGCCTCGCCAGACCGTACAGCGTCTCGCCCGCGACCACCGTATGCCGGCGCGCGCGGCGGGCGGCGGCGGGGCGCGGTGCCTCGTCGGCGTCGCCGGCCGGGCGGCGGGGGGCCGCCGGACGATCCCGCTCATCGGCGGCGGCATCGGCGCGAGACGCGGGGGCGCGGGCGCCGGCGGGGAGGCGAAGAACGGTGCCGATCTCCAGCGTTTCGCCCAGGTCCGGGTTCACCGCGCGGATCTGCGCCGAGGTCACGCCGTAGCGGCGCGCGATGCCGAACAGCGTCTCCCGCGCCGCCACCGTGTGCGTCCGCGGCCGAGCGGACGTCGAGCGGCGCGTGGACGCCGTGTCGCGCGACGAGGCCCGCCGCGCCGCCGCCGAATCGCGCGCGGCGGTGCGGCGCGCGGCCGCGGCCGCGCTGTCGCGGCTGGCGGACGTGCGGCGCGTGGTGCGGGTCGCGGGCGGCGCCTCGTCCCCCTCGTCCTCGTCGGCGGACGCGGCGCGGCGGCGGGTGGAGGCGGTGTCGGCGCGGGCGGTGCGCGTGGTGCGGCGGCCCGTCGCTACGCTGTCGCGGGCG
>DASQLJ010000488.1:0-31276 GCA_035630095.1 Longimicrobium sp. | reverse complement strand
AGGGCGATGCAGCCGACGGCGAGGGCCCAGTTCACGGTCGGGATGTAGATCTGGCCGAAGGCGGTGGCCGACGTGTGTGCGATCCGCAGGCGGGGCACGTAGCCGAGCTGCACCGCCTGCATGGTGAGCGAGAACGCGCCGGTGATCAGCGCCTGGCTGGCGATCACCGCCGCCGAGGTGGCGATCACCACCACCGGGTACAGCGCCCACCCGGGCACCATGCGGAAGAACGGGTTCTCCACCGCCGACGGGTCGCGGATCAGCAGCGCGCCCTGGCCGAAGTAGTTGAGCAGGAGCGCCGGGAGCGCCACGAAGTACCACGCCGTGCGGATCGGCCGCCGCCCGAAGTGCCCCATGTCGGCGTAGAGCGCCTCGCCGCCGGTGACCACCAGGAACACCGAGCCCAGCACCAGGAAGCCGTTCCACCCGTTGTGCGCGAAGAAGCGCGCGCCGTAGAGCGGGTTGATCGCCGCGAACACCTCCGGCGCGCGCACGATGTGCATCACCCCCAGGGTCGCGATCACCACGAACCAGAGCAGCGTGACGGGGCCGAACAGCTTCCCCACGCGCTCGGTTCCGCGGCGCTGGATCACGAAGATCGCGATCAGGATGCCGATGGTGATGGGAACGATGTACGGCTTGAAGAAGGGCGTGGCGACCTCCAGCCCCTCCACCGCGGAGAGGACGGAGATCACGGGCGTGATCATCCCGTCGCCGTAGAGCAGCGCGGTGCCGAACAGCCCCAGCATGATCAGCGCCCAGCGCCCGCCGCGGCGGGTGGCGCCCACCGGCGTGACCAGCGAGGTGAGCGCCAGGATGCCGCCCTCGCCGCGGTTGTCGGCGCGCAGCACGAACACCGCGTACTTCACCGAGATCACCAGCACCAGCGCCCACACGATCAGCGAGAGGACGCCGAGCACGTTGGCCGGCGTCGCGTGGATCCCGTGCGCGTGATGGAACGACTCGCGGACGGCGTAGAGCGGGCTCGTGCCGATGTCGCCGTAGACGACGCCCAGCGCGGTGAGGGAGAGCACCGCCAGGTAGCGGCCGCCCGGCTCTCCCTCTTTATGTGTATCCGACACGATTTCGGCTTCCCGTTCACCCGCGCCGCCAGGACGGCCGCCATCCGGCGGCGGACCGCGACGCGCGCCGGCGGCCATCCATCGGCCGCACGACGCCGGAGAACCTTGGTGCGGGCTGCCTTCCCGTCAACAGAGCACACGCGGACAGGATGCGCGCCGGCCTGTTTTCGCGGTTCCGGCCGGAAAAGGCTTCGCTGCGTCTTCAGTGCGTCACGGTCCTCGAAGTCACGCTGCGACGCCTGCGCCCCGCGCCTCCTGCGCCGCCAGCCGCGCCCTGGCGGTCGAGAGTGCCCGATGGAAGCGGTCGCGCAGAACCTCGCGCGAGGGAAGATCGGTGAGGTACTGCGCCACGTGGATGCCGCTCCGCTCGAGGTCCAGGTATTCCACGGTTTCGGACTTCCGGTCAGCGCAGAGGATGATCGCGACCGGCGCCTCCTCCCCCGGCTGGCGCTCGTGCCGGTCGAGCCAGCGGAGGTACAGCTCCACCTGCCCTTTGTCCGCCGGGCGGAACGAGCCGAGCTTCAGCTCGATCACCACCAGCCGCCGCAGCCGGCGGTGGAAGAACAGGAGGTCGATGTAGTAGTCGTCCCCGTCCAGCGTGATCCGCTTCTGCCGCTCCACGAACGCGAAGCCGGCGCCCAGCTCCAGCAGGAAGCGCTCGATCTCGCGCAGCAGCGCCGATTCCAGGTCGCGTTCGCTGAAGGTGTCGGCGATGCCGAGGAAATCGAGGATGTACGGATCCTGGAAGACCAGGTCGGGCGACGGGGTGCCGGTGTCGCGCAACTGGCCCAGCTCCTGGCGGATGAGCTGCTCCGGCTTCTTCGACAGCGCGGTCCGCTCGTAGAGCATCGACTGGATCTTGTGCGCCAGCGTGCGGGTGGTCCAGCGCTCCGCGCGGCACATCTCCGTGTAGAACTCGCGCTTCAGCGGATCGTCGATGGATATGATGTGCAGGAAGTGCGTCCAACCCAATCGGTCAATCAGTGATTGCACAAGTTCCAGGTTAGGGAAGACCTCGGCGAAACGCACCATGTGGAACAGGTTGCGCCGCCCGAACCCTCGCCCGAACTCGGCCGAGAGCTCCTTCGACAGGACCTCGATGATCAATCCCCCGTATTCCGCGCGTTCCTCGCGAAGCACCTCGCTGCGGATGCGCGTGCCGATGCGCCAGTGCAGGAGCGTCAGCGAGGCGTTGACGATCTGGGAGACGTGCTGGCGCGCCGTGCGGATCATCTCGCCGATGTCCGCGGTGAGCTCGCCGGCCACGTCCGTCACGGGCGATCCGGCCACACGCTTCAACGTACGGCGCTTGCGGGGCACGCTCATGGCTGAACCGTGAGGAATTTGAGACTGGATGGGCCGAATCGGCGCGCTGAAGTGCACAGAATGACGGCGTGGACGGCTGTCCGCAAGAGTCTGGATGCAGGGCGTACCCGTCACGGGGATGAACGCACACTCGCTGGAAGCGCGCGACCCGCACCGGCGGACCGCTTCGGCAAAGCAAAATTGTGCAATCAGTGATTGCACAATCTTCGACTGCGCCCACAATCGCATGTGGAACCATGACTTGCGCACACCGAACGTCTTCTTGAGTTACGAAAAATTGCCAAACTCCACCATTCCCACGGCAATCGAGACGTGTGCACTACGCGCGGGACGAATCACGGCGAGGTTTTCCGTGCCGTGATCGGCGGATTAAGATGTGCCCCGCGCCGCGCCCGACACCTGTCGGGCGAGCCCTGTAATATCAGGCCACCTGCGCCTCACTCCGAATCGAGCCGATGGAAATCACCCGTACCTTCTACGCGGCCGACCGCGACGCGTGGCGCGCGTGGCTGGCGGAGCATTACCGCACCGAGAAGGAGGTCTGGCTGGTCTATCCCCGCAAGCACACGGGGAGGCCGCGCATCCCCTACGCGGACGCGGTGGAGGAGGCGCTGTGCTTCGGGTGGATCGACAGCACGCAGAAGATGCTGGACGACGAGCACACCGCCCAGCGCTACACGCCGCGGCGGCCCGGCGTCGCGTACTCGCAGACCAACCAGGAGCGGCTGCGCAGGATGATCGCGCAGGGCAAGGTGCTGGACCAGGTGCGTGAGAGCATCGGCGACCTGCTCGACCAGCCGTTCGAGGTCCCGCCCGACGTCCTGCGCGCGCTCCAGGCCGACGAGCAGGCGTGGCGCCACCTGCAGCGCTGGCCGGACGCGTACCTGCGCATCCGCGTGGCCTTCGTCGACGCGGCACGCGACGATCCGGCGGAGTTCGACAAGCGGCTGCGGCACCTCCTCGACAAATCCCGGCAGGGCAAGCAGTACGGCTACGGGATCGAGGCGTTCTACTGACCGGCGCGTGCGACCCGACGCCCCTCAACCGCGTTGATCGATCGGGTGATACGCGAGCCCGGCACCCGTGCTGATGAGACCAGACTCATGATGGAGGGCGCGATGGATGATCCGCACCGGCGGGAGCTGCTGGACGTGCTGCGCGAGACGCGCGCGATGCTGGCGCGCCCGGGCAACGAGTTCATGTGGTCATCGTGGGAGGACGCCGACGCCGCCCTGGCCGAGGTCGATGGCCTGATCGAACGGCTCGAAGCCGGCGGGCTCCCGTACCGCACCGCGATCTCCATCCTCTTCGCCGTCACCGGGCCGGTTCAGGAGACCGCCATCAGCAGCGGCTGGGGCGACGAGTTCCTGGTGCTGGCCGACCGCTGCGACGCCGCCGTGGCGGCGGTGTACAACCAGCGCGGCGGGTGAAAAGGACGATAAGCGCTCGCCGTGATCGACGCCGCTCCGGGGCCATGCTGGACAGGTAGACGAATCGCCCCGCCGGTGCCGCCGGCGGGGCGATTCCGACGATGGTGCCTCGTGGCGCTCCTTCGGCCATTCAGGCCAGGCAACACGGCGTTTCCGGCGTTGCGGGGCAGGACCCGGCGCACGTGTAGCAGCGTGACCAGTTGCAGCTGGTACCGTTCACGCCGGTGCATTCGCCCTCGGTCTTGCAGAAGTACGTGTACTGCTCGTTTCCCTCCACCGTGCCCCGTGGCGTCGGGGCCGCCGCCGTGTCGAAGGCTTCCACGGCCAGGTCGTTGAGGTCGAGCTTGAGCTTCCTCATCGGGACACCTCGGGAGAGGGTGAGCGGAATACGTCGCGTAAGGATACCGCAAAGGGCGCGCCCGGACTGCGCTGCCCGAACCGGGGCTGCGCGGATGCGGACGGGTCCGCACCCCGCCGCCATCCGGCCCGAGCGGCAGGATCGAAAGCAGGTAAAATTGTGCAATCACTGATTGCACAATCTCAGGGAGACGAAGGAAGCGCAGGCCGCCCGTGAAGATCCGGGCCCGCCCGCGCTGTCTGGTTGATCGGAAGAATCGGAATTATGCCGCGTACCCCGGCTCCTCCGCGGGCGGCGGCGGCACGTTGCCGCCGTGCTTCACGTTGCGGCCCTCGACCAGGAAGACGACGTCCTCCGCGATGTTCGTCGCGAGATCCGCGATGCGCTCCAGGTTGCGGCTGACCAGGAAGAGCGAGAGCGAGGGGCCGATCCGCCGCGGGTCCTCCATCATGTGCGTGAGGAGGACGCGGAAGAGCGAGTCCTGCATCTGGTCCACGCGGTCGTCGCGGTGGATCACCTCCATCGCGTTCACCGCGTCGGCGCGGACGAAGCAGTCCAGCGCGTCGGAGAGCATCTCCCTGGCCACCCGCGCCATCTCGTCGATCTCGGCCAGGTCGCTGAACATCGGCGTGTCCACCAGGTGCGGGACGCCCTCGGCGATGTTCACGGCGTGGTCGCCCACCCGCTCCAGGTCGTTGCTGATCTTCATCGACATGGTGATCAGCCGCAGGTCGCGCGCGAGCGGCTGCTGCAGCGCCAGGAGCTGGATGCAGAGGTCGTCCATCTCCATCTCCAGCGCGTCGAGCTGGGCGTCGCGGGCCACCACGGCCAGCGCCTTGTGCTCGTCGCGCTCCTGCAGCGCCTCCACCGCCTGGGCCACCAGCTCCTCGGCCAGCGACGACATCTCCAGCAGCTTGGTCTTGAGCCGCGCCAGCTCTTCGTGGAAGTGGCGGACGCCGGGCGTGGGGCTCATCCGAACCTCCCGGTGATGTAGGCCTCGGTGCGCTCCTCGCGCGGGGTGGTGAAGAGGGTGTCGGTGCGCCCCACCTCCACCAGCGAGCCCATGTAGAAGAAGGCGGTGAAGTCGGAGACGCGCGCCGCCTGCTGCATGTTGTGGGTGACGATCACGATCGTGTACTCGTTCTTCAGCTCGTAGATCAGCTCCTCGATCTTCTGCGTGGCGATGGGGTCCAGTGCGCTGGCGGGCTCGTCCATCAGCAGCACCTCGGGCTCCACGGCCAGCGCGCGGGCGATGCACAGCCGCTGCTGCTGCCCGCCCGACAGGCTCAGCGCGCTGCGGTCGAGGCGGTCCTTCACCTCGTCCCAGAGCGCGGCGCGGCTCAGCGAGCGCTCCACCGTCTCGTCCAGCGCCGGGCGGCGGCGCGCGATCCCGTTCACGCGGGCGCCGTAGGCCACGTTGTCGTAGATCGACTTGGGGAACGGGTTCGAGCGCTGGAACACCATCCCCACCCGCTTGCGCAGGTGCACCACGTCCTGCGCGGGCGCGTACACGCTCTCGCCGCGCAGGCGGATGTCGCCGTCGTGGCGCACGCCGGGGATCAGGTCGTTCATGCGGTTGATGGAGCGCAGGAAGGTGCTCTTCCCGCACCCCGACGGGCCGATCAGCGCCGTCACCTTGCGCTCGGGGATGCGCAGGCTGATGTCGTTCAGCGCGCGCGTGGCGCCGTACCAGAAGGAGAAGTCGAGCGCCTCCACGGCCAGCGCCGGCGTCTCCAGCGGCGGGCGTGGCGCGGGCGCGGCGGGGGCGGCGGCGGGCGCGTGGCCCGGAAAGGATGCGGTCTGCTGCATGGGATTCAAAACCTCAACGCCCCCGGTAAGGGCTGCGGATCAGGAAACGGGCGGTGAGGCTCACCGCCAGCACCAGCGCGATCAGCAGCAGCGACCCGGCCCAGGCCAGGCGATGCCACTCTTCATACGGCGAGATGGCGTACTGGAAGATGCGCACGGGGAGCGCGTCCACCGGCTGCCCCAGCCGCCACTCCCAGAACGGGTTGCCGAAGGCGGTGAACAGCAGCGGCGCCGTCTCCCCCGCGATGCGGGCGAGCGCCACCAGCACGCCGGTGAGGATGCCGCTGCGCGCGGCGGGAAGGACGATCCCCAGCGCCGTCCTCCACCGCGTGAACCCCAGCGCCAGCCCCCCCTCCTTCAGCTCCTTCGGCACCAGGCGCACCATCTCCTCCGTCGTCCGCGTGACCATCGGCACCAGCATGATGGCCAGCGCCACGCCGCCGGCGAACGCGGAGAAGTGCCCCATCGACACCACCACCCACGCCCACACGAAGATCCCGATCACGATGGACGGGATCCCGTTCATCACGTCGGTCACGAAGCGGACGAGGTTGGCGGTGCGGCTCCCCTGCGCCTCGGCCAGGTACATCCCCGCGCCGATCGCCACGGGGAGCCCCATCGCGGCGGCGAGGGAGACCAGGATCACGGTGCCCAGCAGCGAGTTCCCCACCCCGCCGCCCGCCTCGCCCACCGGCGCGGGGACGTGGGTGAAGAAGGCGCCCGTCATCGACGACAGCCCGGCGCGCAGCAGGTGGTAGAAGATGAGCAGCAGCGGGAGGACGGTGAGCGCCGCCGCCACGCCGGTCATCGCCAGCATCACCAGGCTCGTCGTCCGCCGGCGCCGGTCGCGCCACGAGAGCGGCGGCGGCGCCACGGTCGCGGCCCCGGGCCCCATCTCCAGCGCTCCGCCCGTGGACGGTCCCAGCGTCGGCCGCCTCATCGCCCCGCCCGCTTCCCCACGCGCCACACCAGGAAGCGCGCGAACGAGTTGACCACGATGGTGATGCCAAAGAGGAGCAGGCCGATCTCCATCAGCGCCGCCAGGTGCAGGTCGGCCGAGGCCTCGCTGAACTCGTTGGCGAGGACGGAGGCCATGGTGTAGCCCGGCGCGAAGAGCGAGGTGGGGATGTCGGGCCGGTTCCCGATCACCATGGTGATGGCCATCGTCTCGCCCAGCGCCCGGCCCAGGCCCAGGATGGTGGCGCCGATGATCCCCGGGAGCGCGTAGGGGAGCACGATCTGCCACGTCATCTCCCACCGCGTGGCGCCGAGCGCGAGCGCGGCCTCGCGCTGGGCGACGGGGACGGCGGCGAGCACCTCGCGCGAGACGGCGGAGACGAAGGGGACGATCATGATGGCCAGGATCACCCCGCCGGCCATGATGCTCACCCCGTACGCCGGCCCGGAGAGGAGCCCCACGCTGTCGCCCACGCGGTCCACCACCGGCTGCTGCACGTGCGCGCGCAGCCAGGGGACCAGGACGAAGATCCCCCACAGCCCGTAGACCACGGAGGGGATCGCCGCCAGCAGCTCGGTGCCGAAGGCGATCGGCGCGGCCAGCCAGCGCGGCGCCAGCTCGGTGAGGAAGATGGCGAGCCCCACCGCCAGCGGCACCGCGATCGCCAGCGCCAGCAGCGACGACGCCACGGTGCCGAAGATGAACGGCAGCGCGCCGAACCGCCCGTTCACCGGGTCCCAGTCCGACGAGGTGATGAAGCCCGGGCCGAAGTGGCGCACCGCCGGCCAGGCGGCGGCCCCCACGCGCACCAGGATGAACGCGAAGAGCAGGGGGATGGACAGCCCGAACGCCGCCAGCGCCCCCGCGTAGGCGCGGTCGGAGAGGTTGCCGTGGGACCAGCGGGTCGAGATCGCGTTCAGCATGGACCGCGGTCGTGCGTATGACTTCATCGTGGCCGCGGCGCTCTCGACGGTTCGGGGCGCCCGCTCACGCCGCGGGCTCCGCCACCGGCGCCACCGCCGGGGTGCGCGCGGCGCCGCACGTCACCGTCCCCACCCTGGCCAGCACCGGCCCGCGCACGGATTCCGGGAGCGGCGCGTAGTGGAGCTGGCGGGCCATGTCGCCGCCCGAGGTCAGCGACCAGCGCACCAGCTCCACGATCGCCCGGGCCTTGCCGCAGTCGTCGACGTGCTGCGGGACCAGGAGGAAGGTGAAGGAGGCGATCGGGTACGCCTGCGCCCCGGCCGCGTTCACGATCGACATGCGGAAGTCGGGGTGCCGCTGGAGGAGGGTGCCCAGCTCCGACGCGGCGGCGGTGGTGGCGTCCACCGAGGGCGCCACGAACTGGCCGGCGGCGTTCTTCAGCGCGGCCACGGGGAGCTGGTTCTGCATCGCGTAGGCGAGCTCCACGTAGCCCAGCGCGCCGGGCGACTGCTTCACCTGGCCGGTGACGCCCTCGTTCCCCTTGGCGCTCAGGCCGGCGGGCCACCTCACGCTCTTCCCCTTCCCCACCCCCGCCCGCCACTCGGGGCTCACGGCGGCCAGGTAGTCGGTGAAGACGTAGGTGGTGCCGCTGCCGTCGGAGCGCGTCACCGGGAGCACGTCGCGGGCGGGGAGCGCCACGCCGGGGTTCAGCGCGGCGATCCGCGGGTCGTTCCAGCGCTTCACCCGGCCCATGAACAGGGCGGCCAGGGTGGGGCCGTCCAGCTTCAGCGGCTGCCGGAGCCCGGGGAGGTTGTAGGCGACGGCGACGGAGCCGAGGACGGTGGGCACGTGCAGGATCCCGGGCTTCCTCGCGAGCTCCTCGTCGTTCATCGGGGCGTCGCTGGCGCCGAAGTCGACGGTGCCCTCGGTGACCTGGCGGATGCCGGCGCCCGAGCCCACGGACTGGTAGTTCACGCGCACCGGGTGGGTCGCGGCGTAGGTACTGAACCACTTGCTGTAGACGGGATACGGGAAGGTGGCGCCCGCGCCCGTGAGGGTCAGGGTGCCACCTCCGCCGCCGCCCTGGTTCTTCATGGCGCCGGGGGTCTTGCCGCCGCCGTCGCCGCCACAGGCCGCCAGGAGTGCCGCGAGCGCCAGGGTGCCGGCGCGAATCTTCAGGGTCTGGATCACGGGTCGGGTCACGGGTGTCGGGAGTCGAGCCTCGTCCGGGATTGCTCCCCAAAGCTGCCGGGCGGCGGTCACGCCCCTGCGCGCGGGCCGTCACGGTTGCGTAACGAACCGGGCGCATCGCGGTAACCGGCGACGGGGCACTCTTTCCTTGCTTCGCGCGGGAGCATAGGTTTGGCGCGCTTTCCGGTGTGCCGCCGGGCCGTTACACGTGTTCGGCGGCGCCCCGGCTCCGGGCCCGAACGGCCCGGCCTCTCGTTACAGATCCCACCTCCCGCGGAGGTTTGACCCGTGCGCCTGATCCCGCGCGACGAGCAGTTCTTTCCCATGTTCGCGGAGCTCGCGGAAAAGCTGTCGCAGTCGGCCAACCTGCTGGCCGAGCTCTTCGCCGACCCCGAGCGGCTCCAGGAGCTGGTCCAGAAGATCAAGGACGTGGAGCACCAGGCCGACGTCCTGACGCACGACATCATCGTGCGCATCGACAAGAGCTTCGTGACGCCGATCGACCGCGAGGACATCCACCTGCTGGCCTCGCGGCTCGACGACGTGATCGACCTGGTGGACGGGGTGGCGCGGCGGGCGCAGATGTTCCGCATCCGCCAGTACCGCCCCGAAGCCGCCGAGCTGGCCGACGTGCTGCGCCGCGCCGCCTTCTCGCTCACCGAGGCGGTGCAGAACCTCAAGAAGCCCAAGGTGATCCTGCAGCGCGCCGGCGAGCTGAAGAAGCTGGAGGAGGAGGGCGACGCCATCTACCACTCGGCCATGGGCAAGCTCTTCGACGACGGCGCCGACGCGCTGGAGGTGATCAAGTGGAAGGAGCTGTTCGACAAGCTCGAGGACGCGGTGGACCTGTGCGACGACGTTTGGAACGTGGTCGAGTCCATCGCCATCAAGAACTCGTGAGCCGGCCGTGATCTCGTACATCGTCATCATCATCCTGGTGGCCTTCGCGTTCGACTTCGTGAACGGCTTCCACGACTCGGCCAACTCGATCGCCACGGTGGTGGGCACGCGGGTGCTGTCGCCCTTCAAGGCGGTGCTGTGGGCGGCGACCTTCAACTTCGCCGCGCTGTTCGTGGTGGGGACGGCGGTGGCCAAGACGGTGGGCAAGGGGATGATCGACGTGGACGTGGTCACCCCCAGCGTGATCCTGGGGGGGCTGCTCGGCGCGATCGTCTGGAACCTGATCACCTGGTACTTCGGCCTCCCCAGCAGCAGCAGCCACGCGCTGCTGGGCGGCTACGCGGGCGCGGCGGTGGCCAAGGCGGGGTGGAGCTCCATCATCTGGAGCGGGTGGACCAAGACGCTGATCTTCATCTTCCTCTCGCCGATCATCGGCCTGCTGCTGGGCTTCGGGCTGATGATCGCGGTGTACTGGATCTTCCACCGCACCTCGCCCAACCGGGTGGACCGCCTGTTCCGCGGCGCGCAGCTCGCCAGCTCGGCGCTCTTCTCCATGTCGCACGGCGGCAACGACGCGCAGAAGACGATGGGGATCATCGTGGGGCTGCTGGTGGCCACCAACCACCTGTTCAAGGACAAGACGGGGTGGATGGCCAACCTTTACCTCCCCAACGCCAACCACGTCCCGCTCTGGGTGGAGCTGATCGCCTACACCATGATCGCGCTGGGCACGCTCTTCGGCGGGTGGCGGATCGTGCACACCATGGGTACGCGCATCACCCGGCTGCGCCCGGTGGGCGGCTTCTGCGCCGAGACCGGCGGCGCGCTCTCCATCCTGATCGCCACCGCCTTCGGCATCCCCGTCTCCACCACGCACACCATCACCGGGTCGATCGTGGGGGTGGGCGCCACGCGGCGGCTGTCGGCGGTGCGCTGGGGCATCGCCGGGCGTATCGTGTGGGCGTGGGTGCTCACCATCCCCGCGGCGTTCATCATGGCCTCGATCTTCTACCTGATCCTGGGGAGCACGGTCGCGCCGTAACACGTCCGATCTGCTTCCAGGGGATGGATGACGAAGCCGCCGCGCCGATCGAGGCGCGGCGGCTTCCGCTTGTCATGCCAGGGAGCCACACGGAGTGCGAGACGTTGGTGCCGGGACCCGAAACGGAAAGGGCCGGGTGCGGGCGTGTCCCTCCGCTGCGCTCCGGGCCGGGCTTCGCGCGCCGTAGGCAACGATACCGCCGTTGCCAACGGCGCCGAGCCGCCGCCGCGCCATGGCCCTGCTCGTTTCCGCGTCGCCGGGCGCGGGCGCGCCGGCGTCTCGGCCCTCCGGGCGCGAATCCCTCACGCAAACCCGCTCGCGGAATGGAGCTCGTGGGATCCGGATCCGGCATCCAGGAGAGCGTCCGCGTCGTTCCCCTACCGCCCGCTCGGCGCGAACCCGAGACCCTCGCGGTCGGGGCACACGAACAGCGCCTCGGCACCGTAGGTCGCCGCGCCGGGCGCGTCCGCGGCGAAGAAGGCGGCAAGGGGGTGGCCGGCCCAGCCGCGGCGCAATGCGGGCGAGGCGGCAACGATGGCGGCGCCTGCGCCGGCGCTTCGCTTGGCACGCAGCAGCACCAGCAGCATCCCGGCGGCGGCGGAGTGGATCTCGCGTACGTTCGCGGCGTCGAGCACCAGCGGGCGCGTCCCGCCGGAGAGCATCCCCGCCAGCACCACCGCCGGCGTGTCCACCACCTCGGGGAGCGGCAGCGCGGGCATCTCGTCGTCAGCTTCCAGCGTTGGATTCATCATCTCCTGCATGGCGGTCTCCTCATGTCGGGGTCGTCGTTCCCGCATCCAAGCTCGCCCCGCCGCTTCTCGCTCCAACCCCGGCCGTGTCACGATCGCGTATCCCCTGCCGCCGGTCTCCCGAAGTCCCGGCGGTTCTCCACCCTCCGTGCCTCCGTGTGCCCGGATCCCACGAACTCCGTTCCGCGAGCGGTTGCGTGAGGGATTCGCGCCCGGAGGGCCGAGACGCCGGCGCGCCCGCGATGTCGACCGAGGAAACGAGCGGGGCCATGGCGCGCCGGCGGCTCGGCGCCGTTGGCAACGGCGGTATCGTTGCCTACGGCGCGCGAAGCCCGGCCCGGAGCGCAGCGGAGGGACACGCCCAAATCCCGCTTTTCCGTTTCGGGGTTCGGACCCGACTTTCCGAATCCGGTATGCGTGACATCCGCCGGTGGGGCACGGAGATCGCATGGGCGCGAGCGGTTGCGCCGAACCGCATTCGGCCTGTCCCGCGCGAACCTCGGGACGCCTGGTCCCGGACCCGCTCCGCCGCGAGCCCGCCCATCCCTTGCTCCACCGCCCTTTTCGAGGCCCCCGATGCCCGACGGTACCCTGCTTCCCGCCGTGCTGGCCGAAGACGACGGCCGGCTGCTGGACGACTGGATGCGCGAGCAGCTCGCCTCCGCCAGCGTGCGCCGCGACCTGATCGGCGAGACCGAGCTGCGCCAGCAGTCGACCGAGTTCCTGGACGCGTTCGGCCAGGCGGTGCAGGGCGGCAGCCTGCGCTCGATCGACGGGCCCGAGTGGACCTCGGTGCGCGAGCTGCTGAGCTCGGTGTCGCGCAGCCGCGCCCTGCAGGGGTTCAGCCCCTCCGACACGGCGTGGTTCGTCTTCTCGCTCAAGCAGCCGCTGTTCACCCGGCTGGCCGCGCGCGCCGCCCCCGAGCAGCTCGCGGCCGAGGCGTGGACCGCCAGCACCGTGCTCGACCGGCTGGGGCTGTACATCACCGAGGTGTTCCAGAAGAGCCGCGAGGAGGTGATCGCCCGCCAGCAGCAGGAGCTGATGGAGCTGAGCACCCCCGTGGTGAAGATCTGGGAGGGCGTGGTCGCCGTGCCGCTGATCGGCACGCTGGACAGCGCCCGCACGCAGGTGGTGATGGAG
This sequence comes from Longimicrobium sp., assembly GCA_035630095.1. GTDB lineage: Bacteria > Gemmatimonadota > Gemmatimonadetes > Longimicrobiales > Longimicrobiaceae > Longimicrobium. The sequence goes on along the minus strand of DASQLJ010000488.1, from coordinate 18,367 downwards.
AACCTCCTCGCGCGGATCGTGGAGAACAGCGCGTCGGTGGCCATCATCGACATCACCGGCGTGCCCACGGTGGACACGCTGGTGGCGCAGCACCTGATCAAGACCGTGGCGGCCGCGCGGCTGATGGGCGCCGAGTGCATCATCAGCGGCATCCGCCCGCAGATCGCGCAGACCATCGTGCACCTGGGCGTGGTACTCGAGAACGTCACCACCAAGGCGTCGCTCGCCGACGCCATCCTGGTGGCGCTGCGCTCGACCGGCTACACCGTGACCCGCATCCCGCCGCGGAGCTGACCCGCGATGGAGCGCATCCCCATTCTCAAGATGGGCCGTTTCCTCCTGGTCACCATCCAGGTGGACATGCACGACCGGCTGGCCCTGCAGCTCCAGGACGACCTTACCAACCGGATCGTGAAGGAGGGCGCGCGCGGCGTGCTGATCGACATCTCCTCCCTGGAGATCGTGGACTCGTTCATCGGCCGCGTGCTGGGGAACATCGCGGCGATGTCGCGCGTGCTCGACGCCAGGACGGTGGTGACGGGGATGCAGCCCGCGGTGGCCATCACCCTGGTGGAGCTGGGCCTGTCGCTCCCCGGCGTGCGCACCGCGCTGAACGTGGAGCGCGGGATGGAGCTGCTGCAGGCGTCGTTCGACGAGGAGGCGCTCGCCACCCAGGAGGCCGATGCTGATCCGCAAGGATGAGTCGCGGCCCCTGCGCACCGAGGACGACGTGGTCTTCTCGCGCCAGGCGGTGCGGAGCTGGGCGGTGGAGCTGGGCTTCTCGCTGGTGGACCAGACCAAGCTGGTGACCGCCGCCAGCGAGATCGCCCGCAACACCGTCGTCTACGGCGGCGGCGGCACCGTACGCATGGAGCAGGTGGAGGACGGGATCCGCCGCGGCCTGCGCCTGGTGTTCGAGGACCGTGGCCCCGGGATCCCCGACGTGGAGCGCGCGCTGCAGGACGGCTTCACCTCCGGCGGCGGGCTCGGCCTGGGGCTGGGCGGCGCGCGCCGGCTGGTCAACGAGTTCCACATCGACTCGCGCCTCGGCGAAGGCACGCGCATCACGGTGGTGAAATGGAAGTAGTGACCGACGCCGTGCCCGTGGCCGCCGGCGACACCAGCGGCGCGGGGGAGGTGCGGCGGCGGGTGGCCAGGATCACCGGCGCGCTGGGGTTCGGCGAGACGGCGGCGGGGCGCGCGGCGCTGCTGGCCACCGAGGCGGCCACCAACCTGGCCAAGCACGCCCGCGCCGGCGGCACCGTGTACGTGCGCCCCTGCGAGCGCGGCGGCGTGGCGGGGATCGAGCTGCTGGCGGTGGACGCGGGGCCCGGGATGGCCGACCCCAGCGCCTCGCTGCGCGACGGGCACAGCACCGCCGGCAGCCCCGGCACCGGCCTGGGCGCGCTGCGCCGCCAGAGCGACGAGTTCGAGCTGTTCACGCTGGCCGGCCGCGGCACCGTGGTGCTCTGCCGGGTGTGGCCCGAGCCGCCGCCGGCGCAGGCGGTGCCGACGCTGGGCGTGGGCGCCGTCTGCGTGGCCAAGGCCGGCCAGGCGGTGTGCGGAGACGCGTGGGCATCGGCCGAGGGGCCGGGACGCACGATCGTGATGGTGGCCGACGGGCTGGGGCACGGCCCCGACGCCGCCGCGGCCTCGGGCGAGGCGGCGCGGGTGTTCGCCCTGCACTCGGGCGAGACGCCGGCGCAGCTGCTCCAGCGGCTGCACGCCGCGCTGCGCGGCACCCGCGGCGCCGCGGTCGCCATCGCCGAGGTGAGCACGGCGGCGGGACGGGTGCGCTACGCCGGCGTGGGCAACATCTCCGGCGCCGTGCTGATGCCGGGGCGCAGCCAGAGCATGGTGTCGCACAACGGCATCGTGGGCCACGAGATGCGCAAGGTGCACGAGTTCGAGTACCCCTGGGTGAAGGCCGCGCTGCTGGTGATGCACTCCGACGGCGTGAACACGCGCTGGGACCTGGACCGCTACCCCGGCCTGTACCGGCGCGACCCGTCCGTGGTCGCCGCCGTGATCCACCGCGACTTCTGCCGCGGCACCGACGACGCCACGGTGGTGGCCGCGCGCGAGCCCGCCCCGTGAGCGCGCCCGGGCCCACGGTGGTGACGGTGGCGCTGCGCGGCGACGCCGACGTGGTGCTGGCGCGCCAGCGCGCGCGCCAGGTGGCCGCGCTGCTCGGCTTCGACGTGCAGGACCAGACGCGCTTCGCCACCGCGGTGAGCGAGATCGCCCGCAACGCCGTGCGCTACGCGGTCGGCGGCCGGCTGGAGCTGCGGGTGGACGGCGCCCTCGGCGGGCCGCAGCTCCTGGCCGCGCGCATCGGCGACCGCGGCCCGGGGATCGCCGCGCTCGACGACGTGCTGGCCGGGCGCTACCAGTCGCAGACGGGGATGGGGATGGGGATCGTGGGGACGCGGCGGCTGATGGACCGCTTCTCCATCGACACGCATCCCGGCGAGGGCACCGTCGTCGAGCTGGGCAAGCGCCTCCCGCGCACCGCGCCGCCGGTGGACGACGCCGCGCGCGCCCGGGTGGCCGACGCCCTGGCGCGCCTCGCCCCACCCGACCCGCTCGACGAGGTGCAGCGCCAGAACGGCGAGCTGATCGCCGCGCTCAACGAGGCGCGCTCGCGGCAGGAGGAGATGCAGCACCTGAACAAGGAGCTGGAAGACACCAACCGCGGCGTGGTGGCGCTCTACGCCGAGCTGGACGGGCGGATGGAGCAGCTCCGGCGCGCCAACACGCTGCGCGCGCAGTTCATGAGCTACATGAGCCACGAGTTCCGCACCCCGCTCGACAGCATGCTCGCGCTCACCGGGCTGCTGCTGGACCGCGTGGACGGCGAGCTCACCGAGGAGCAGGAGAAGCAGGTCGCCTTCGTGCGCCGCTCGGCGCGCGACCTGCTGAACCTGGTGGACGACCTGCTCGACACCGCGCGGGTGGACGCCGGGAAGGTGGCGGTGCGCGTCACCCGCTTCAGCGTCCCCGATCTGTTCAACCTGCTCCGCGCCACGCTGCGCCCGCTGCTGGCCGGCGAGACCACGCAGCTCGTGTTCGAGAACGCCGACGCCCTCCCCCCGCTTGAGACCGACGAGGCCAAGGTCGCGCAGGTCCTGCGCAACTTCATCTCCAACGCCCTCAAGTTCACCGAGGGCGGCGAGGTGCGGGTCGCCGCGCGCGAGATGGAGGGCGGGTGGATCGAGTTCGCCGTGGCCGACACCGGGATCGGCATCTCGCCCGAGGACCGCGAGCGGGTGTTCGAGGACTTCGCCCAGGTGGACGGCGCGCTGCAGCGGCGCCGCCGGGGCACCGGGCTGGGGCTGCCGCTGTCGCGCAAGCTGGCCGGGCTGCTGGGCGGCCGCGTGGAGGTGGAGAGCGAGCTGGGCCGCGGCTCCACCTTCACCCTTCGTCTCCCGATCGTCATCGACCCGGCCGTGCTGGAGCCGGACCCGGTGGATGCAGCCGCGGACGCCGCCTCCTTCGCGGATGCGGATGTGGATGTCGACGTAGATATCAAAGCGTACGCCGACGCGGGCCGGCCGATGGACGCGGGCGGTGCCCATGGCTGAACCCGCGCGTTCGGGCGACACGGTGCACCGGAAGATCCTGGTGCTGAACGTGGACGACTACGAGGCCGGCCGCTACGCCACCTCGCGCGTGCTGCGCCAGGCGGGGTTCGACGTGCTGGAGGCGGCCACGGGAAACGAGGCGCTCGAGGCCACGCTCCGCGAGCACCCGGACCTGGTGCTGCTGGACGTGAACCTCCCCGACGTGCACGGGTTCGAGGTGTGCCGGCGCATCAAGGCCAACCCGCGCACCGCCGCCATGCCGGTGCTCTACCTCTCCGCCGCCTACCGCTCGGCCGACCACCGGGTGACGGGGCTGGACCTGGGCGCCGACGGCTACCTCACGCAGCCGGTGGAGCCGCGCGAGCTGGTGGCCACCGTCAACGCCCTCCTCCGCGCCCGCGAGGTGGACGAGGCGGTGCGCCGCAGCGAGGAGCGCTTCCGCGCGCTGGTGGCCGGCACCAGCGACCTGATCTGGACCGCCGCCCCCGACGGCGCGGTGGAGGGCGGCGACGGATGGATCGCCTACACCGGCCAGGCGGGCGCGGGCGACGCCTGGCTGCTGGCCGTGCACCCGGAGGACCGCGAGCGCGTCCGGGCGGCGTGGGCGCAAGCGGTGGCGGCCGGCACCCGCTACCGCGACGAGCACCGCCTGCGGCGCGGCGACGGCGAGTACCGCGACGTGATCGCCACCGCCGTGCCGGTGCTGGGCGCCGACGGCGCCGTGCGCGAGTGGGTGGGGTCGATCGTGGACGTGACGGAGCAGCGCCGCCAGGAGGAGTGGCAGCGCGTGCTGGGCGACGCGGGCGCGCTGCTGGCCGGCTCGATGGACGCCGAGTCGGGCCTCCCCGCGGTCGCCGCGGCGGCGCTGGGGCCGCTGCTGGCCGCCTGGGCCGCGATCGACCTGTGCGACGACGAGGGCGTGCCGCACCGCGCCGCCTTCGCCGCCGCCGAGTCGCTGCCGCCGGCGGCGCGCGAGGCGCTGGACGCCGCGATCGACGCGGAGAGCTGCGGCGCGGCGGAGGTGGCGCGGGCGCGCCGGGCGCGGCACGAGGTCCCCGCGGCCGGGTCGGCGCTGGCGGCGGCGGGGATCCGCTCGCTGGCGGTGGCGCCGCTGGTGGCGCGCGGGCAGGCGGTGGGCGCGGTGACGCTCGCCGCCGCCGACAGCATGGCGGCGTACGGCGAGGGCGACCTGGCGCAGCTCACCGAGCTGGGGCGGCGCATCGCCCTGGCGCTGGACAACGGGCGGCTGTACCAGGCGGCGCTCACCGCCAACGCGGCCAAGGGGCAGTTCCTGGCGGTGATGAGCCACGAGCTGCGCACGCCGCTGAACGCCATCATCGGCTACGCCGACCTGCTCGACGCGGGGGTGGCCGGCGACCTCAACCCCGCCCAGCGCGAGCACCTGAACCGCGTGCGCGCCGGGAGCAAGCACCTGCTGCGGCTGATCGAGGACGTGCTCCTCTTCTCCCGCCTGGAGGTGGGGCGCGAGACGGTGTACGCGGAGGAGGTGGAGCTGGGCGCGCTGCTGCGCGAGTCCGCCGCGCTGGTGGAGCCGCTGGCGGCGCAGAAGGGGCTGGCGCTGCGGGTGGAGACGCCGGACGAGCCGCTGGTGGCCACCACCGACCAGGGAAAGGTGCACCAGATCGTGCTGAACCTCCTCTCCAACTCGGTGAAGTTCACCGACGCGGGCGAGATCCACGCGACGCTGGCGCGGGGCGACGGCGTGGCGGTGATCACCGTGGCCGACACGGGGATCGGGATCGCGATGGAGCACCGGGAGCGCATCTTCGACGTGTTCAGGCAGGTGGAGCAGGCACCCACGCGCCGCGTCGGAGGCACCGGGCTGGGGCTGTCGGTCACGCGGAACCTGGCGCGGCTGCTGGGCGGCGACGTGACGGTGGAGAGCCGCTTCCCCGGCGGCAGCATCTTCACCGTCCGCATCCCCCTCGTTCTCCCGCCGGTGGACGTCCCGCCCGTCGCGCCCGAACTGGCGAGCTGATCTGTCCGCCCGCCGTTCATTGGCCGAGTACTATCCCCACCGTTGGCCATACGATTTAACTGGTGCGAATCCGGGGCATGTCATCCTGAGCGGCGCCGCTGCACCGGACTTTCGTTCGCACCGGTACATGGCGGCGCCCGAAGGATCTATACCACGGATCCGAGCGACAGGCGGCCCGTCGCTCGATGGCCGAGTTTAGATCCTTCGGCCTGCCAACTCCTTCAATGCAGAGAGATGGGCGTGGTCGGCCTCAGGATGACATCCCGGGAGTTGGTGAGGAATGCACAGCCAATCCCCCGATCTGGCATCAGTATTCGTTCTGGTAGGAGACGAACTTGAAGCGGCCGCCGCGCTCGACGATGGTGCCGAACAGGCGCTCCGCCCTCGTCTCCCCATCGCCCCGCAGGGTGACGGTGCAGCGGTCCCACAGTCGGTTGCGCCCCTCCACGCGCGGCGTGGGCGCGCAGGCGGACGACACGTACCCCAGCTCCGTCCCGCCGCGCCGCGCGAAGAGCCGCCCGATCCCCTTCTCGCTCTCTTGCAGTGTCAGGAACCAGAGCAGCGCGGGCGACATCCGGCGCGGCGGCCGGGTGAATTCCGTCGACGGATAGTAGAGGTACGCGAACTCCGCGCGCGTCAGGATCATCCCCCGCACCGCCGCCGTGTCCGCCCGCTCCACCGCGCGGACGAGGGCGCGCACCAGCGCCTCGCGCGACGCCGCGCCGCCCGACAGCTCGCCCGGATCCTCCAGCCCCTCGCGAAACCGCCGCTGCTCCTCCTCCGGCGGGAGGATGCTGTCCACGTGCACCCCCGGAACTGGCGCGTTGGACGTCGCCGCGACGGTGTGGGATTGAGGTGTGGCCGCGTGGGCCTCCTCCGCGTCCCCTCCGCATCCGGTGATGAACGGGAGCGAGAGAATCGCAACCAGAGCGGCCGTCCGCACAGACATCTTCATCATCAACCCTTGATTCCGTTCAGACCTGGAGACGGTTGGTTTCAAGGCCGAGCCGGCCCCGCGCAGAACGCGCGGGACCGGCTCGTTTCGTCAGTTGCGGGCGTAGGCCGTCCATCCCTGCCACCACTTCGCGCCGTTGGGATCGGCCGCGCCGCGGAAGGGCGTGGGCGTGACCACCGTGCCGGCCCGCGTCGCCAGCGTGCCGGTGAAGGCGCCCAGCCCGCCCGCGCGCGCCGGCGAGGCCGCGGCCGGCGTCCAGTCGAGCGAGGCGTCGGTGGGCACCGCGCCGGCCGCGGGGAAGGCGGCGAACAGGCTCGCGGTCGACGCCGCCGAGGTCTCGATGGCGTTCGCGGCGGCGTCAACCGAGTAGCGGTCGGCACCGGCCTCGAAGAGCGCGCTGTTCTCGGCCGAGAGGATCCCCTTGATCTGCAAGTCGCCCGCGGCGAGGCGGTCGTTGGTCGCGGGATCGCGCAGCGACATCGCCACCGTCCAGCGCGCCACGATCCCGTTCAGGTAGAAGCCGCCCGTGCCGCGCCGCAGCACCATCCCCCGCCCGCCCGCCGCCGGCACGCTGACGCCGGTGCCGTTCAGGCCCACGAGCGTGAAGTTGGCGAAGATTGGCAGGGTGAACGGCTGCGAGCTCTGGCCGTTGACGCAGTTGGCGCCGTTGCAGCCGTCGTTCTCGATCCCCTGCGGGTCGGTGGAGGTGTTCCCCGCCCCGTTGCGCGGCGGGATGATGGCGCTCTGCAGGGCCACCATGAACTGGTTGCGCCCCGAGAACCCTTCCGACGCGTCGAAGTGGTCGTCGCCGCTCTCGTAGCTCACCAGGTACTTCGCGTCCACCGCGCCGCCGAACCACTCGAAGCTGTCGTCCAGCCCGGCCAGCGCCTGCAGGTACGAGAGGCGGGTGCCCGAGCCCACCGCCGCGAAGGTGAAGGCGTTCAGCTCCTGGTCGGGCGCCGGGCCGAAGCCGGCGAACTCCACGCGCACGTAGCGCAGCTCACCGCTGTCGTCGGCGTTGTTGGTACCGCCGGAGTAGGTGACGGCGTAGTTGGTGCCGCCGGTGTTGGAGCCCTCCAGCAGGATCGGGTCGGCGCGGTTGACCACGCCATTGCCCACGATCACCAGCCCGCCCCAGTCGCCCGGCTGGCGCTGCCCGGCCGGGCGGTTGGAGGTGAAGACGATCGGCTTCGCGGCCGTGCCCACGGCCAGGATCTTCGCGCCGCGCAGGATGAAGAGCGCCGAGTTCGGCAGCCCCTCGATGCGCGTGCCCTCCTCGATGGTGAGCGTGGCGCCGTTGGCCACGTGCACGAATGCGCCCAGCACGTAGACGGTGTCGCTGTCGAAGCGGCGGTTGCTGGTGATGTCGGTGCTGAGCGTCACCACCGGCCGGTTGAGCAGGGTGACGGCCTGGGCCGCGGTGAAGTCGCTCCGCTCGCTCCCGCGGATGGCGGCCACGCGGTAGCTGTAGCTGGCGGAGGGCTCCAGCCCCGCGTCGGTGAACGGCGAGCCCTGCGCGGTGCCCACGGTGGTGAAGGCGGCGGTGGCGCCGGTGGCGCGCTGCACCTCGTAGCCGCTGGCGCCGGGGACGGTGTTGAAGGTCACGGTCACCGAGGTGGGGCTGCTGGCGGTGACCGCCAGCCCGGTGGGCGCGAACAGCTCGTCGCTGGTGCCGGTCCCCGAGTCGCAGGCGGCCAGGGCGGCGGCCGCGAGGCACGCGCCGAACTGCCGGCGGAAACGCTGGATCATCGATTCACCCGATACAGGTTGGAATGAGAGACGGCGGCGCTCTTCCCGAGTGCCGCCGTAGTCTCGCACGCCGCTGTATCCGCCGTGCCTGTTCCCTGTCGCGATTGCGTCACGCCTGCCGCATCGTTTCCGCATCATCCCCAAACTGCTTTCATTTCATGTTCATACCAGATCGGGAGATCGGCCATGCATTCCACACCAACGTCGAACTTGTCATCCTGAGGGCGACCACTCGGCCGCCGCTTCCACATCAATGGCCGCAGCCCGAAGGATCTATAACCGACGGAGCGCTACCTCCAGGGTGTCGCGCCGACGTGCTATAGATCCTTCGGCCTGCAAGCTTTAGCGCGACACCGGCCAGGCGTGGTCGGCCTCAGGATGACATCGCGCGGGTCTGCACAGTTGATCCCGAGAACTCGTATCACGCAGTTCAGTAGAACCTACTGCCGGACGGTGACCCCGATCCCCAGCGAGCGGCCGGTGGTGTAGCGCTCGCGCACCAGGCCGCCCTGGCGGATCTCGAAGGGCGAGTCCAGCAGGTTCTCGGCGTCGAGCTTCAGGTCCACCGCGCGGCGCAGCGGCATGCGCAGCGAGAAGTCGAGCCCGTGGCGCGCCTGCTCGTAGCTGTCGGGGAGCGGGCGCTCGGCGGCGCTCACGATGCGGCGGCCCACCACGTTGTACAGCAGCGTGGCGCTCGTTCCCCGGTCCTCGCCGGCCCAGGTGAGGCCCGCGTTCACCACGTACGGCGCCTGCCCCACCATCGGCCGCTTCGCGTTGGTCTGGCTGCTGATGTCGGTGCCGATGTCGATGCGGCTCTTCATCAGCGTGGCGTTGGTGAAGAAGGTCATCCGCTCCATCCACGGCGCCACGAAGCCCAGCTCGCGCCGCGCCTCCAGCTCCACGCCGTAGTTCCGCGCGCCGCGGGCGTTCACGAAGGTCACGATCGGCGTTCCCGAGGTGGCCAGGTACACCCGCTCGATCGGGTCGGTGAAGCGCTTGGCGAAGAGCGCGACCGAGAGCACCTCGCCGCTGTTGGGGTACAGCTCCCAGCGCAGGTCCACGTTGTCGATGGTGGTGCGGCGCAGGTTCTCGTTGCCGCGCACCTCCTCGTCGCCCAGCACGTTGCGGTAGAGGATCGGGGCGATCTCGCGGTACTCGGGGCGGCTCAGCGTGCGGCTCACCGACAGCCGCAGGTTCTGCACGTCGCTCACCGCCCAGTTCAGCGCCAGCGAGGGGAGGACGTCGGTGTAGGTGGGGCTGGCGGTCACCGCGTCGCCGAACGTCGGCGTGGCGTTCACCGTCACCGCCGAACGCTCCACCCGCGCGCCGCCCACCACGCGCAGCGCGGGCGTCACGAACAGCTCGAGCATCCCGTACCCCGCCGAGAGCCGGTCGCGCGCGTCGTACGATCCCCCCGCCGAGAGCGAGGTGATGTTCAGCGCCGCCTGCCCCGCCGCCGTCAGGTGCCCGTCGAAGATCTCCTCGGGCGAGCCCGTCCGCTGCTCGCGCGGGAGCGTGCCGGGGGCCGAGATGCTGAAGCTGCGGTTCACCGCGTCGCGGTCCGTCGCGCGGTACATCCCGCCCACCTTCAGCCGGTGCGGCCGGGCGCCGCGGCCCAGAACCGTCTGCCAGTCGGCCCCGCCCTCCCACGCGCTCTCGTGCAGCGAGCCGAAGGTGCGCACCGCCGCCTCGTTGCTCCCGCCGTACCACGCCGGGGCGAGCTGCGTCCCCGTGGCCGGGTCGGTCTCGGCGGAGTAGACGATCTCCGAGCGGTCGGGCTCCACCCGGTCAACCGCGGAGTTCGAGAACGACCAGGAGAACGTATTGCGGCCGAAGAGCCGGTGCTCGCCGCGGAGCTGGTTGGCGCGCACCGCCCGCTCCACGAAGCGCAGCCGCTCGATCAGCAGGGGGATGCGGCCCAGGTTCTCGGTGCTCCCCAGCTCGCTGCGCCCCTCGTTGTCGGCGCCGCGGTTGTACGAGTTGCTCAGGTCGATGCGCGACCCCGTGCCCAGCCGGTAGCTCAGGTTGGCCACGCCGCCCCAGAGCACGCTGGTCTGCGCGCTGCGCCCCGTAAAGCGCGACGCCTCCACCGCGCCGCCGTCCGCGTCGGGCTGCGCGGTGGCGCGCACCTCGCCCAGGTGCGCCTCGAACGCGTGCGCGTAGGTGCCCGACGCGACGAGACCCAACTCGCGTCCGAACACGTCGGTCGAGCCGCCGAACGACAGCGCGGCCGAGGTGCTCGGCTTCCCCTCCTGCGCGCGGGTTGACCAGGCGTTGCGCAGCGAGCCGATCAGCCGGTTCTTGTCGTCGGGGGTCAGCCGGCTCCCCAGGTCGGTGTGCCGCACGATCGACGGCAGCCGGCGCTCGGTCCCCGCGAAGCCCAGCCACTCCTGGCCCACCGTCGGCGCGAAGGGGAGGCGCTTGCCGGTGACGGCGCTGTTGAAGCCGCTGGAGAGCGAGAGGCTGAAGAACGGACGCGGCGGCGCCTCGCGGGTGCGGATGTTCACCTGCGCGCCGCTGAAGTCGCCCGGCTGGTCGGGGGTGAAGGTCTTGCTGGTGGTGATCGCCTGCAGGAGGCTGGAGGGGAACAGGTCCAGCGGCACCACCCGGCGCTCGGGCTCGGGGCTGGGGATGCGCGCGCCGTTCAGCGAGGTGGTGGTGTAGCGCTCGCCCAGGCCGCGCACGAACACGTACTTGCCGTCCTGCACGGTCACCCCGCTCACCCGCTGCACCGCCTGCGCGGCGTCGCCGTCGGGCGAGCGGGCGATCTGCTCGGCGGTGACGGAGTTGACCACGCCGGTTGCCGTGCGCTGCTCGTCGAGCGCGCGGTTCACGCTGCCGCGCTCGCGCGTCGCCGTGGCGGTGATCCCGCCCAGGCGCAGCCCCTGCGGCGCCATGGTCACGTCCACGCTGGCCGCGCCGCCGGGGGCCACGCGCACGCTGGTCACCGTCTTCGGCGCGTAGGAGAGGAGGTTGACCGTCAGCGAGTGCTCGCCGGCGGGAACGTTGCGCAGCGTGTAGCGCCCGTCGGCGCCCGAGAGCGCGGCGAGCGCGGTGCCCTGCACCGCCACCCGCGCCGCCGGAAGGGGGCGCCCGGTCTGCGAATCGAGAACCCGCCCCGCGACCTGGCCCGTGGCCTGGGCGGCGGCGCGAAGCGGGAAAGCAAGCGTCAGGAGCAACGCCGCGAGCGTCAGCCTGAGCGTTCGGCCATGCATGAGGTCGGTACCCTCGGAAACGGGGGTGAACGGCGCGCCGGCGGCTCCGGGCGCGCGAGTCGACCACGAGTCTACCGGCCGTTCGCATCGGGCCGCGCTCCGGGGCGTCACCATTGCGTCACGAGTGTGCGAGTGGTGCGTGAAGGTTTCTGTCCGTTCGTGCGGGGGGCGGGGATGCGCCGTGCGGGAAAGCGCCGTTACGCGTGCGTTTCGACGGGTCGGCGGGGACGGATGGGGATGTAACGGCGGGGTTGGGCGTGCCCCCGCTGCGCGGGGTCGGGCTGCGCGCTGCGTAGGGCACGATACCACCGTGCCCAACGCAGCCGGGCCCACGGCGGCGGAAACTGCCCCGCCGCCGCGTTCCCGGCCCTCCGGGCGCGCATCCCTCACGCAACGGCGTCTGCCCGACCGGTTCCGTCGTCGAGCCTCGCGCGGTTTGCGAGGCTTTTCGTAGTTGTTGCTGCGGCGCTGCGGCTTCAGCCGCCGGTCCGGCGCCTTCACCAGCCCTTCAGCCCGGTCCCAAGCACCTGCTCCAGCACGTACCAGCCCGATCGAGCAGTTGACGATGCTAGCCGGCGCCGCAAACCGCTCGATCAGGGGGATGCCGATCAATCCGCTACGAACGTGCGATTGGCCGGATAGTGTCCATGTTCAAAAAACTGATAACTCAGCGCACGCCAGGGCGACGTTCGCCTCCCCTCTGCGCTCGCGCTATCCGATCACCTCGGCCACGATGCCGCCGCCGAGCTGTCGAGCCTTGCGCAGTTTGCAAGGCTTTTCGTAGTTGTTGCTGCGGCTTCAGCCGCCGGTCAGCGGCCCTCGGCCAAACACCCCCGCCACGAACGGGCATTTGCGTGAGGGATTCGCGCCCGGAGGGCCGAGACGCCGGCGCGCCCGCGTCCGGCGCCGCGGGGACGAGCAAAGCCATGGCGCGCCGGCGGCTCGGCGCCGTTGGCAACGGCGGTATCGTTGCCTACGGCGCGCGAAGCCCGGCCCGGAGCGCAGCGGAGGGACACGCCCACATCCCGCTCTTCCGTCTCGGGCCCCGGCACCAACTTTTCGGACTCCGGATCAAACGCCTCCCGAACGTGAAGCGGCCCTCCCCCCGAAGTCCGGGAGAGGGCCGCGTTCAGCCGTCCGTCGCCTGGCCGATGCCGGCCGGGATCAGCGCTCGGTGGAGCCGCTCTCGTTGGGCGAGGCGACCCAGCCGTCGGAGTGGGGCTTCACGGGCACGTCTTCGCCCTCCAGCGCCAGCTCCATCCCGGGGGGCAGGCCCTCGCCCACGCGCGCCTGGCTGTGCAGCGCCTGCGGCTGCTCGGGCGCGGGGACGGCGTGCTTGCCGTAAGGGTCCTGGTTGTCGAGCTCGTCCTCGGTGAAGTTGAGCGGGACGTCGCCGGTGCCCGGGCGGCTGCCCATCAGCGGCTGCGAGTGGGCGATGTCCTCGTCCTCGTACTGGGCGCGGTCGCTCTGCTCCAGCGCCACCTCGCGCATGTGCTGCGAATCGTCCAGGCCGCCGCGGTTCTCGGTCTCGATCCCCTGCCGGCGCTGGCCCATCCCCACGTTCCTGCCAGTCCATTCACCCGACATGCGCCCCTCCGTTGCTGTGGAATCGGCGGACTCCCGCGGCCGGTGGCCGTCGTCTTCCACGTCGATTCGGTTCACCACCGTCACCACGCCCTGCACGGCGCGCGCCGTGCTCACCGCGCGCTCCACCTCGTGCGGCGCGTGCACCGTGCCCGACAGCTCGATGATCCCGGGGCTGATGCACCCCACGTCCACCCCGCGCTCCGAGAGCACCCCGTCGCGCAGGAAGGCGTCGAGCACCGCGTCCTCCAGCTGCGTCAGGCCGCGCTCCTCCTGAGGCGGCCGCGTCAGCGGCGCGGGGCGCGCCCAGCCGCGGGCCGCCTCGCGCGCGCGGTCGCGCAGCCGCGCGGCGCCGCGCCGGGCCGGCTCGCCCTGCGCCGCGTTGGTCAGCAGCAGCCCCAGCGCCAGCCCCCCCACCGCGCCCAGCGCCACGATGAGCGAGTTGTCGCCCTGCTTCCGGTCGTCGTCGTCGTCCTTGCGTGAACGCGCCATGCTTTCCCTTCCCGGTCCGTGCCGCGGCTCAGTTTCCGTGGTCCTCACGAGCGGTCAGAGGGTGCAAGTCGCGTTCCGGCAGGCTCATGGCGGGTCGCCACGGGCCGTCCGGGATGGAGGGCTCCATCTGTCGAGGGGGGTGGATCAGGAAGGGGTGGAGTCGCCCGCGGCCTCGCGCCGGCGGCGGCGCTCGGCGTCCTGCCGCTCGCGGGCGCGCTGCGTGCTCTCGCGCACCGACCGCGCGCGCTCGCCCGACTCGATCTGGCGGTCGATCTCGGCGCGCTGGCGGGCGCGCTCGCGGGTGGCGTTCTCCTGGTCGCGGTCCACGTAGATCGGCGGCGAGAGGGGGATGGGGATCTTGCGCCCGCCCACGATCGGCACGCCGCCCTCGCCGATCCCCCACTCGCGGCCGTTCCTGTCGCGCACGGTCCAGTTGCGGGCGCGGCGCTGGCGCGCGGCCTCGTCGGCCACCGAGTCGTTGTAGGTGGCGATCCGGCCGCTCAGGTGCTCCATGTAGCGCTCGTGCTCGCTGCGCTGCCGCTCGGGCACGGCCTGCGGCGGCACGATCAGCCGCCGGTCGCCGTACCCCGCGCCCAGCCGCCCGCCCGCCGGGTTGTTGCCGATCGCGTTCCCGTTGCCGCCGCCCGCCCCGGTGCCGCTCCCCGGCTGCGCGCCGGGAACGGCCGAGGGCGCGCCGCCGGGCCCGCCCACGCCGCCCGGCGCCGGCGGGATGCGCGTGGGCACGCGGTCGGGGAAGCGCTGCAGCTCGGGCACCCGCGCGAGCGCCGAGTCGATCGCGGCGGCGGTCACCGCCTGCTCGGGGGTGACGCCCGCCTGCCCGCCGCCGCCGGCCGGCGCGCCCGCCGGCCATTCGCCCACGTCCAGGTAGCTCACCTGCTCGTCGGCGGTCGCGGCCGCGGCGTCGGCCCGCTCGCGGCGGTTCTTCTGGTCGATCCCCATGACCAGCAGCACCGCCAGCACCCCATGCGCCACCACCGACAGCGCCACCGCCGGCCGTGACACGCGCAACCCCCGATCCCCCGCGGCGCGGCTGAACGGCGCGCGAACGGGGAGCTGGGGCGCGGGCGAGCCCGGCTGCGCCTCGGCGGGCGCAGCCTGGACCGCGTCTGCGGGGGGCGGGGTGAGCGTGGCGGGGCTCATGGACAGGTTCTACTCCCCCCCAAACCTTCGGTTCCGGATGCCATCATCCCCTAACAAACACCTGGAGCGGCGGTTGGCCCTCGGAATGCTTATGCGGGGGGCGGGCGTGGCGGGCCCTCTCCCTGGCGCCTGACGGCGCCTGTCCCTCCCCCAAAACAACCTGGGGGAGGGGCCCGGGCTCGCTTCGCTCGCGGCTACTTCGATGGCGTTATCGGCGGTATCCATGCGGGTCACGCAGCTTGGACCCGACGTCCGCGCAACCGTTGCCGTTCCGCAAATGCAAAGTGCGGAGGCGCGCCGATACCGACGCACTTCCGCACTCCCGCACTGGCGCACCCGTTCGCGGCGGCGCCCTCACACCATGCGCGCGATCCGCTCCGCACCCTCCCGCAGGCGATCCTCCGACGTCGTCAGCGCCACGCGGAAGAAGCCCTCGCCGCCGGGGCCCAGGCTGCGGCCGGGGAGCACCGAGACGCCCTGCTCCAGCAGGAGCCGGCGCGCCCACGGGTCGCTCTCCACGCCGGCGGGGAGGGGGACCCACAGGTACATGCTGGCGGCGGGCTTCGGCAGGTCGAAGCCGGCGTCGCGGAACGCCTGCCAGGCGGCGTCGCGGCGGGCCTTGAAGGTGGCCACGTTCCCCGGCAGCCACTCGGCGTGCGAGCGCAGCGCGGCGATCCCGGCGTGCTGGATGCTGAACGGCACGCCGGTGTCGGCGAAGGTCTTCACCCGCGTGATCGCCGCCACCAGCTGCGGGTTCCCCACCGCCCAGCCGATGCGCCAGCCGGTCATGTTGTAGGTCTTGGAGAGCGAGTGGAACTCGATCGCCACCTCGCCCGCGCCGGGGATCTCCAGGATCGACGGGGGAACGTAGCCGTCGTACGCGATCTCGCTGTAGGCGTTGTCGTACGCCAGGATCACGTCGTGCTCGCGGCACCACGCCACGGCGCGCTCCAGGTACTCGCGCGGCGCGCAGGCGGCGGTGGGGTTGTTGGGGTAGTTCAGGTAGAGGATGCGGGTGCGGCGCACCACGTCGGCCGGCAGCTCCCAGAACGGCACCAGGAAGTGGTGCTCGGGGCGCAGCGGCACCAGGTGCGGCTCACCGCCGGCCAGCACGGTGCCGCCCAGGTACGCCTGGTAGCCGGGGTCGGGGATGATGGCGGCGTCGCCGGGCTCCAGGAAGGCGAAGGGGAGGTGGTAGATCCCCTCCTTGCTCCCGATCAGCAGCGCGATCTCCTTCATCGGGTCCACCGCGAGCCCGAAGCGGCCGCCCATCCACGCGGCGATCTCCTCGCGGAACTGCACCAGGCCCAGCTGAAAGGGGTAGCGCGAGTTGGCGGGGTCGCAGGCGGCCTGCCGCAGCGCCTGCACGGCGGCGGGCGGCGGCGCCAGGTCGGCGTCGCCGGTGCCCAGGTCGATCACGTCCACGCCGCGCGCGTGCAGGTCGCGCTTGATCCCCGGCACGTCGGAAAGAGGGTACGGCGGCAGCGCCTGGAAGCGCCGGGCAAGTCGGGGCATCGTCAGTCCGGAAAGGATGTCAGCTCTGAACCTGGGGGGTGGAGGGGCGCGGCGGCTCCTCCACGATCATCCGCGCGGCCAGCAGCACCGCGCCGATGGTGATGGCCACGTCGGCCACGTTGAACACGAACGGGAACCAGCGCACCTGGATGAAGTCGGTCACCCACCCGTTCATCACCCGGTCGCCCAGGTTCCCCAGCGCCCCGGCCACCACCAGG
Organism: Longimicrobium sp.; assembly: GCA_035630095.1. Taxonomy (GTDB): domain Bacteria; phylum Gemmatimonadota; class Gemmatimonadetes; order Longimicrobiales; family Longimicrobiaceae; genus Longimicrobium. Next base: position 1,895 of record DASQLJ010000488.1, on the reverse strand, counting down.
CCCGCGGCGATGCGCATCAGCGCGTCCTCCGTCTTCCACGCGATGCGCGAGGCCAGCACGATGCCGGCCGTGGCCGCGGCCACCAGCAGGGGAAAGCGGATGTAGTCGGGCACGTCGTGCATGAACGAGAAGGCGATCCCCGGGTTGCGCGCGTGCGTCAGCCAGAACCACCCGTCGATCACGGCGTGGCGCGAGTACAGGCGCAGGTGGTTCTGCACCAGGAACTTGGTGATCCAGTCGGCGGCCACGATCGCGGCGAGCGCCAGGGCCAGCCAGCGGGGGCGGTAGAGCTTCATGCGTGCATCACGGGGTTGCGGACCGTCCCCACGCCGGGGATCTCGACCTCCACCAGGTCGCCGTCGTGCAGCGGGCCCACGCCCGCCGGGGTGCCGGTGGCGATCACGTCGCCCGGCTCCAGCGTCATCACCCCGCTGATGTAGGCGATGAGCCGGGGGATGCCGAACGCCATCTCGCCCACCCGGCCGTGCTGGCGCACCTCGCCGTTCACGCGGCAGATCACCTCCAGCGCGTCGCGGTCGGCGACGTCCGCCAGCGGCACCATCGACCCCAGCGGGCAGAAGGTGTCGAAGCCCTTGGCGCGCGTCCACTGGCCGTCGGTCTTCTGCAGGTCGCGCGCGGTCACGTCGTTCAGCGGCGCGATCCCGGCCACGAAGTCCCACGCCTCGGGCGCGGGAACGTGGCGCGCGCGGCGGCCGATCACCACCGCGATCTCCCCCTCGTGCTCCACCCGCTCGCTCTCGCAGGGAAGGACGATCGGCTCGCCCCCCGCCAGCAGCGACGACGGCGGCTTGAAGAAGATCAGCGGGCGCTCGGGGACCTCGTTGCCCAGCTCGCGGGCGTGCTCGAGGTAGTTCCTGCCGACGCAGACGATCTTGGAGGGGCGCGGAAGGTCCAAGGGGCCGGGTCTTCGGTTGATGGGTTTCGGTTCGCTTCGCCGGCGCTCGCGACGGGCGGATGAATCCGCGGCAACGACGGCCCAAAGTCCGCTTCGCGGACTCGCGCGCAGGCACCTCCGTGAGCTGCCAGCCCCGCGTCGAATTCCATCGCCGTTGCCGTCAACCTCTCCCAGGTTGCTTGGGAGAGGTCGAAAAAACGTGGACAGCCGTATCGTCCACGTTTTTTCGGGTGAGGGCCGGGCCGGCGCCGCGAAAGAATCCGCAGCTCGCGTTTCTTCCCCCGCCGGCACCGCAAGAGAACCCGCAGGGCCCGGTTTGTTCCGTCTACCCCGCCGCGCGGCGGTCCTGGCGCTGGCCGTAGAAATCGAGCATGGCGGCCTTGACCGTCTGCCACGGGGCCTTGACCAGCCGGGCCGGGGGGAGGGAGTCCACGAAGTAGCGCCCGTAGCTCTTCTTCACGATGCGGCCATCCAGCACCAGCACCACGCCGTGGTCGTCGCGCGAGCGGATCAGCCGGCCGAAGCCCTGCTTGAGGCGGATGGCGGCGTGGGGGAGCATGTAGGTGAGGAACGAGTTCCCCCCCGCCTGCTCGATCGCCTCGATGCGCGCGGCGGTCACCGGCTCGCTGGGCACCTTGAACGGCAGCTTGGGGATCACCAGCCCGCGCAGCGCCTCGCCGGGGACGTCCACCCCCTCCCAGAAGCTGGTCGTGCCCAGCAGGATCCCGCGCCCCGAGGCGGCGAAGCGCTCCACCAGCTGCGCGCGCGGCCCCTCGCCGTGCACGAACAGCGGCCAGCTGGCGTCGGCGCCGCGGCGGCGCAGCTCGAACGCCACGTGGCGCAGCGCGCGGTAGCTGGTGAAGAGGACGAAGAGCCCGCCGTCGCTGATCTTCGCGTGCTCGATCACGGCGCGGACGGTGGCCTCGTCGTGGCGCTCGTCGCGGTCGCCGGCGGGGAGCGGGAGGTCGGTGGGCACCGC
>DASQLJ010000487.1:0-5488 GCA_035630095.1 Longimicrobium sp. | reverse complement strand
GATCGCGGTGCCCGCCGGGGCGGGCGAGCACCAGGCGCGCGCCCGTCCTCAGCGGCCAGAAGAGCTCCCAGACCGAGACGTCGAAGGAGAAGGTGGTCTTCTGGAGAACGGCATCCTCCGGCGCCAGCGCGTACTCCGCCTGCATCCACCGCAGGCGGTTGAGGACGCCGCGATGTGCGTTGATGGCTCCCTTGGGCCGCCCGGTGCTCCCGGAGGTGTAGATGACGAACGCCAGCGCCCCCGGCCCCGCCTCGCCCTCCGGCTCGCCCGCGGGGCGGGCGGCCACCTCGGCCGCGGCCGCGTCCAGCGCGAGCACTTCCACCCCGGCGGGCACGGCCAGCGTGTCGGCGCGCGGCGCCACCACCAGGCGCGCGCCCGAGTCCGCCAGCATCCAGCGCAGCCGTTCGGCGGGGTACGCGGGGTCCAGCAGCACGCACGCGCCGCCGGCCTTCAGCACGGCCAGCACCGACACCACCATCGCCGGGGTGCGGTCGGCGGCCACCCCCACCCGCGCCTCGGGCCCCACGCCGCGCGCCCGCAGCGCGTGCGCCAGGCGGTTGGCGGCGGCGTCCACCTCGCCGTAGGTGATCACCCGGCCGCCGTCCACCAGCGCGGGCGCGCCCGGCGCCGCGGCGGCGTGCGCGGCCACCATGCGGTGCACCGGCCCGCGCGGCGCGGGGCGCGCGGTGCGGTTCCACTCCACCAGCACCCGCTCGCGCGCCGGGTCGGGGAGCGCCGCCACCAGGCGCGACAGGCGCGTCCCGGGGGCGCGGGCGGCGGCGGCGAGCAGCGCGGCGAGCTGCGCCATCATCCGCGCCACGGTGGCCGGGTCGAACAGGTCGGCGGCGAACTCGGCCTGGCCGTCCAGCCCGCCGGCCGTCTCGGTGAGCTCCACGCTCAGGTCGAACTTGGCGGTGCCGCTGTCCACCGGCTCGGGGGCCAGCGTCAGCCGCGGCAGCGCCACCGGCCGCGCGGGGGTGTTCTGCAGGATCAGCGAGACCTGGAAGAGCGGCGCGCGGCTCAGCGTGCGCTCGGGGCGCAGCTCCTCCACCACCCGCTCGAAGGGGAGGTCCTGGTGCGCGAAGGCGTCCAGCGCCGCGCGGCGCGCGCGCCCCACCAGCTCCCGGAAGGTGGGGTCGCCCGCCACGTCCACCCGCACGGCCATGGTGTTCACGAAGAACCCGACCAGCCCCTCCACCTCCTCGCTCACCCGCCCGGCCACCGGCGAGCCCACCACCAGGTCGGTCTCCCCCGACCAGCGGTGCAGCAGTGCGTCGTACGCGGCCAGCAGCACCATGTACAGGGTGGCGCCCTCGGCCCGCGCCAGGCGCCGCACCGCGTCGGCGGTGGCCGCGTCCAGGTGGAAGCGGTGCACCTCGCCGCGGTAGCTCTGCACCGGGGGGCGCGGGCGGTCGGAGGCCAGGCGCAGCTCGGCGGGGGCGCCGGCCAGCGCGGCGCGCCAGTAGGCCAGCTGCCGCTCCAGCACCTCGCCGCGCAGCCACTCGCGCTGCCACACCGCGAAGTCGCCGTACTGCACCCGCGGCGGCGCCAGCGGCGACGGCTCGCCCCGGCTGAACGCCGCGTACAGCGCCGCCAGCTCGCCGAACAGCACCCCCAGCGACCACCCGTCGCCCGCCACGTGGTGGAGGTCGAGCACCAGCAGGTGCTCGTCGGGGCGGACGCGCACCAGCACGCCGCGCAGCATGAGGTCGCGGGTCAGGTCGAACGGCGCCTCGGCCTCGGCCCGGGCGATCCGCATCGCCTCGGCGTCGGCCCGCGGGCGCTCGAGGCCCGCGAGGTCGTGGACGGGGAGCGGGAAGGCCCGCGGCGCGGGGTGCACCACCTGCGCGGAGCCGTCAGGCGTGGGCAGGAAGACCGTGCGCAGCGCCTCGTGGCGGTGGACGATCTCGCCCAGCGCGCGGCGCAGCGCCGCCGCGTCGAGCGCGCCGGTCAGGCGCACGGCCGTGGGGATGTTGTAGAAGGCGCTCTCCGGCTCCAGCCGGTGCAGGAACCAGAGGCGCTGCTGCGCGAAGCTCAGCGGCAGCTCGCCGTCGCGGCGCACCGGGCGCAGCGGCGGCCGCGGCGCCGCGGGCTCGGCGCGCGCCGCGTCCACGCGCGCCGCCAGCGCGGCCACGCCGGGCGCCTCGAACACCACGCGCACCGGCAGCTCCACCCCCCAGCGCTGGCGCACGCGCGACAGCGCCTGCATGGCCAGCAGCGAGTGCCCGCCCAGCTCGAAGAAGTCGTCGCCCGGCCCCACCCGCGGCGCGCCCAGCACCTCGCGGAAGATCTCCGCCAGCGCGCGGGCGGTGTCGCCGCCCTCCCCGGGCGCCGGGTCCGGCGGCTCCAGCTCGGGGGTGGGGAGCGCGCGGCGGTCCACCTTGCCGTGCTCGCTCAGCGGCAGCGCGTCCAGCGCCACCAGCGCCGAGGGCACCATGTACGCCGGGAGGCGCGCGCGCAGCCAGCGCCGCACCTCGGCCGTGTCCACCCGCGCGCCTTCGCGGGGGACGGCGTAGCCCACCAGCCGGGTGCGCCCGGTGCCGTCCTCGCGCGCCACCACGGCGGCGTGCGCCACGGCCGGGTGCGTCGCCAGCACCGCTTCGACTTCGCCCGGCTCCACGCGGAAGCCGCCGACCTTCACCTGGTCGTCCAGGCGCCCCAGGAACTCCAGCACGCCGGCGCCCTGGTCGCGCACGCGGTCGCCGGTGCGGTACAGCCGCGCGCCGGGCGCGCCGCCGAAGGCGTCGGGGACGAAGCGCTCCGCCGTGAGCGCCGGCCGGCCGAGGTAGCCGCGGGCCACCCCCTCGCCACCCAGGAACAGCTCGCCCGCCTCGCCACCCGCCACCGGCCGCATCGCCCCGTCCAGCACGTACGCCCGGGTGTTGGCGATGGCGGCGCCGATCGGCACCTCGCCGGCGGATTCTCCCGCCGGCTCCCAGGCGGTCGCGGTGACGGTGGCCTCGGTGGGGCCGTAGCTGTTGATCCAGCGCACCCGCCCGCCCGCGAGCCGGTGCCACTCGGCCAGCGCCGCGGGCCGTGCGCGCTCGCCGCCCACCACCACCAGCCGCAGCGACGGCGGCGGCGCCGCGCCCGCCGAGGCCAGGTCCGCCACCCACGCGTGCCAGAACGCGGTGGGAAGGTTCAGCACCGTGATCCCCTCGTGCGCGATCCAGCGCAGGAACCCGGCGCCGAACCCCGGCACCTCGGCCGGGCGGAAGACCACCGTGCCCCCCGCCGCCCAGGTGGGGAAGATCTCCTCCACCGAGATGTCGAAGCCGATCGAGGCGATCTGCGCCACGCTGTCGGCCGGCGTCAGCCCGAAGAGCGCGGCGGCCGCGCGGTTGTGGGACACCAGGGAACGGTGGGTGACGCCCACCCCCTTGGGCCGCCCGGTGGAGCCGGAGGTGTAGATCACGTACGCCAGCCCGTCGGGATCGACCGCCACCGGCTCGAACCCGTCGCCCTCCGCGTCCAGGATCGACGCGACGTCCACCCCCCGGGGCGACGCGGGAGGAAGCGCGTCCACCGCGTCGGTCAGCACCGCCACCGCCCCCGAATCCTCCAGCACGTAGGCGATGCGCTCGGCCGGGTACTCGGGGTCGAGCGGCACGTAGGCGCCGCCCGCCTTCAGCACCCCCAGCAGCGCCGCCGCCAGCTCGGGCCCGCGCTCCAGCAGCACCGCCACCCGCGCCTCCGGCCCCACCCCCAGCGCCCGCAGCCGCGCCGCCACCGCGCTCGCGCGGCGGTCGAGCCCGGCGAACGAGAGGGTGCGCCCCGCGTGCGCCACCGCCGGGGCGCACGGCGCGTGGGCCGCGCGCGCCTCGAAGAGGTGGTGCGCGCACTCGGCCCCGTCCCCGGACGGACGGGGCGTTGCGCGGTTGCGGGCGGGATCGGCGGATGCCGGCACGGCGGACCCTCCTGGCATGCGGGTGAACGGGGAAGCGCGGACCACTCGACCGCGCATTCGGCGGCACCCTTTTGGAAACGTGTGTAGTCGGCGGCCTGAATGGAGCGCCGCACCGCCCCGTTCGTTCGAACGGGCCTGGAGCCCTGCGAGTTGCGAGCGTGCTCCGTCCGCCTCGGCGCTCCTTCGATGGGAGCGTGGGTCGACTACGCCGAAAGATCCTAACCGGCCTTGGAGAGAAATGGCACAGGGGCGAAACGGCTCATGGCCGCGAGCCGTCCAATCCGCTCGCTGCCCGGGTCCGTCGCGACGCCTCTCCGTTTCGCGACGGGCAATCTAACGCACCGCAGCACAAAATTGTAGTAGTTTGACACGCCAGGCGACATCTGCACATCGTTCACGACACCGCATTTACCCAGGCTGTTCGCGCACTCCGTATCAGATCGCCGGCGAAATGTCGCGGCTGTCCCGCCTTCCCGGGGGACGGTTCCATGCCGCGAACACAGATGTTCGGGCACGGTCCGCTCGCATTTCGCCCTCGCGATCCCGACCTGCTCCAGATCTCCCCCTGCTCACCTAATCCGACTCAATATCCGTTACAACGTTGATCGCAATTTGTCGCGTAAGTTGCGGTCACCCCCTCCTGGACCGAGGAATGGCAGACGAGCGAAGACGAGATGTCTTCGTCCGCCTGTCCTTTGCGATCCTGATTCGTTCGGGTCGGAGGGTCAGCTTGGTCTCATAGTCAACCGCTTTCCCGGGCATCGTTCTGGTTCTAGCCCGATCCGGCTCTCATACGGATCCCACGAGCTCCGTTCCGCGAGCGGATTGCGTGAGGGATTCGCGCCCGGAGGGCCGAGACGCCGGCGCGCCCGCGTCATCGCAGCGGGAACGAGCGGGGCCGTGGCGCGGCGGCGGCTCGGCGCCGTTGGCAACGGCGGTATCGTTGCCTACGGCGCGCGAAGCCCGGCCCGGAGCGCAGCGGAGGGACACGCCCGCATCCCGCTCTTCCGTTTCGGGCCCGGAGGCAACTTTTCGCACTCCGTATCACAGAGGTCCCAGAGGACACAGAGTTTTTCTCCGTGTCCTCTGTGGCTGTGGCCTTGTGAGAAAACGATGGCGAACTCGACTCCCGAACGGTGCCTGGTGACCGGGCGTCAGAGCGCGCGGGCGAGCGCGCGCAGGTCGTCGGAGAGGGCGGCGGTCACGCGCTCGCGCCCGGCGATGAGATAGAAGTGGTCGCCGGGGAAGGTGCGCACCCGGAACGCCGCCGAGGTGTGGCGGGCCCACGCCCGCGCTTCCTCCTCGTTCACCTTGTCGTCCGCCGTGCCGGTGTACACGGTGATCGGCACGCCGAGGGTCGCGCCGGGGGTCGGCACGTACGTGTCGGTGAGCGCCAGGTCGGCGCGGAGAACGGGGATGAGGAGCTGCAGCAGCTCGGCGTGGTCGAGCAGCGCCTGGGGCATCCCCCCCAGCGCGCGCAGCTCGGCGACCAGCTCGTCGTCGGGGAGGGCGTACAGGGTGCGCTGGCGGCCGGGCAGGTCGGGCGCGCGGCGGCCGGAGGCGAAGAGGTGCACCGGGCCG
>DASQLJ010000486.1:0-2863 GCA_035630095.1 Longimicrobium sp. | reverse complement strand
AGCTCCCGCGCGACGGCGACGCGGCGCCCGGCGCCGCACGCGGCCGCCACGTCTTCCAGCAGCTTCGCCACGCGGTTGGGGGATTCGTACAGCACCACCGCGTGGCGGCTGGCGGCGACCTCGTCGAGCAGCTCGGCGCGCTCGGGGCCCTTGCGCGGCGGAAAGCCCAGGAAGGTGAAGGTGTCGGCCGCGATGCCGCCGGCCACCAGCGCCGCGAGCAAGGCCGACGCGCCGGGGATGGGCACCACCTCGAACCCCGCGTCCACCACCTCGCGCACGATGCGGGCGCCGGGGTCGGAGAGGAGCGGGGTCCCGGCGTCGCTCACCAGCGCCACGTTCTTCCCCTCGCGCAGCATGGCCACCACGGTGCCGGCGCGGCCGGCCTCGTTGTGCTCGTGCGCGCTCAGCATCCGCGTCTGCGCGCCGATGTGGCGCAGGAGGGTGGAAGTGCGGCGGGTGTCCTCGGCGAGCACCACGTCGGCGTCGCGCAGCACGTCGGCCGCGCGCTGCGAGAGGTCGCCCAGGTTGCCGATGGGGGTGCTGACCACGTACAGCGGCACGCCGTCTCTGCCTTTGGCGGGGGGATGAGGATGGAACGACGTGAACGATGGCCCGGCGTGCACGTGTCACGCCAGCCTCGGCGCGAAAAAGCAGAGGGACGCGCGCGCCGACAGCGGCGGAGCGATGCCCCGGCCGGTCGGACGGCGAAAGGGCGTCCACGGCCGCGAATCCGTCCGCCCCGTCCACGCGCGCACCCGGGCGGTGCACGCCGCACCAAAGCGGTGCGCATCCCGAGTTGTCCTAAAAGGAATACTTCGTTGGTACGCAAGTGTTTGGCGGATGTCCCGGCGTGGCGCGCACCGTGCCCTCCATCCCTGCAACCCCGACCGCGACGAACGCGATAAATCCCCCGGTGCCGCGCGCCGCGCGGAAGGGTAGTTATGGTCCTGAAACAGGTGCCATGAATCCCCCACCCCAGCCGGGACGCCGTTGCCCGTGCCCGACGAGGCGAAACCGGAACGGCCGCGGTCCGGTCGTGCAGTGCGCAGTCTCCCCCGTGAACGCCTCGCGCGTCACACCCATCCGAAACTCGGTACCAGGAGAACGCAGATGAAAGCACGCCTCGCGATGGTCCTGCTCGGATCCCTCGGCCTGGCCGCGTGCCAGGGCGACGAGATCACGCCTCCCGCGGCAAAGCCCGTGAACACCGGCGCGCAGGAAAATCTGCTCACCCTGGTGTCGAAGCCCTCGCTCAACCGCGGCCAGGGCGACCGGCTCGCCTCCATCAGCGGCCGGTCGAGCACGGCCGAGGTTCACCTGGCGCGCCTGGCCGCGGAGCCGGAGCGCATGCTGCGGCAGGGCGCCGCCGTGCGCATCGCGGTGGCGCCGGGGGTGCAGGTGCTGGCCTTGGGCGAGCGCGTGCAGCAGCGCGCCGCTGAAGACATCTCGTGGGGCGGCGCCGTGCAGGGCGCGCACGGGTGGGTGCAGCTGGTGCTGGCGGACGGCGGCGTGACCGCCACCGTCACCGTGGGCAACGCGCAGTACAGCATCGAGCCGCTGGGCAACGGGCTGCACGCCGTCTCCCGTATCGACCAGGGCGGTCTCCCCCCCGAGCATACGCCCGACAACCCGAGCGGCGCGCTGAGCAACACGATCGACCTGGCGCTGGACGGGCTCCAGGCCGCGCGGGTCGACGGCACGAGCAACATCGGCACGCTGGCGCTCACCCCCACCAACGTGCTGGTGGTGTACACGGCGTCGGCCGCGTCGGCCGCGGGCAACATCGCCAGCAAGATCCAGCTCGCGGTGGACGAGACCAACCAGTCGTACGTGAACAGCGGGATCAACATCAACATGATCCGCGTGGCCAGCGCGCAGGTCACCTACAACGAAGCGGGGCGCAGCTTCTCGCAGCACACCACCGCGCTGCGCAGCAGCACCGACGGCCTCATGGACAACGTGCACACGCTGCGCAACACCTACGCGGCCGACGTGGTCGTGCTGGTGGTGAACGACAGCGAGGCGTGCGGCCAGGCCGCGGCCATCAAGGCCACCGCCACCACCGCCTTCGCCGTGGCGCACTACAGCTGCATCACCGGCTACTACTCGTTCGGCCACGAGATCGGCCACCTGCAGGGCGCCCGGCACGACCGCTTCGTGGACGGCAGCACCACGCCGTACGCCTACGGCCACGGCTTCATCCCGTCCACGAAGACCTGGCGGACGATCATGTCCTACGCGAACAACTGCAACAACTGCACGCGCATCCAGTGGTGGTCGAGCCCGCTCAAGACCTACCCGTCCACGGGCCAGGTGATGGGGACCACGCAATACGAGGACAACGCGCGGGTGCTGAACCTCACCGCGACGACGGTGGCGGGCTTCCGCTAGCCGCATCCCCGAAAGCCGGATGAAGACAGGGACGGGGCCGCCGCGGCGGCCCCGTCCCTTTTTCGCGTCCGGTCGATTCGATCGAGCCCCGGTGCCCAGTTCCCAGTGCTGACGTTCGTCGGGGGATTACAACGCGAGCGCCCAGGGGAGGCGGTGGAAGAAGCCGTTCTCGGCGAGGACGAAGCGGCTGTCGCGGGCGGTCTTCTCGATGGTGGCGGCCGGGTCCACGCCGTGGTAGTCCGACGCCACGATCAGGACCTCGGTGACCCACGCGGCCACGCCCTCGGTGAGCCCCGCCGGCGTCGCCACGGGGTCGCCGGAGATGCGGCCCTCGTCGGTCACGTTGAAGGCGGCGACGCAGGCGTGCTGCTGCGCGGCGCTGTCCTGGGCGCGGCGCAGCAGCCCCAGCGCCGTCTCGCGCCCGGCCGCCGTCGACACCTCGCGCAGCACGCCGCCCACGATGCGGCGGTAC
>DASQLJ010000485.1:0-20468 GCA_035630095.1 Longimicrobium sp. | reverse complement strand
AGTTGAAGTGCAGCGGAAGGCTCGCCTCGAACGCCTGCCCGAGATCCCATAGCGTGCCGGCCTGCAGGACACCGCCGTGCGTGACGTCGTAGCCGACGCGGCTCGCCAGGTCGTCGTACTTCTGGACCACCGACTGGCTCGGGTGGCCGAAGCGCGCGATCATTTCCGCCACGTTCGCGTCGGCGGCGTGATACGAACCGTGGTTCTGCACCTCCCACTCGTACTTGTTCCCCACGTTCGTGCCGTGGCTGGCCAGCCCCTGCGGGTCCACGTACCGCAGGGGATTGCCGCGGACGAAGGCGTAGGTGTTCAGCCCGTCCACGTTTCCCGCGGGGTCGGGCTTGAGCCACCGCCCCAGCCAGGGCGCGTAGTACCGGGCGCCGTAGTCGTAGAGCCCGGTGGTGTCGTCGCGCTCCTTGCCGCCGTACCGGTAGTCCTTGAGTCGCACCTCGGTGATGTCGCTCCCCGCGACGAACGAGGTTCCGCCGTAGGGGAAGTACTCCTCGTAGCTGATGATCCGCGCGCCGCCGTCCACCTCCATCGCCACCGAGCCCAGCGAGTCGCCGAGCTGGAAGCGTGCGCTCCGGGTGCCGGGGCGCGCCACCTCGCGCTGTGGGTCGTCCTGGTCCCAGATGTGGAGGATCGCCACGCAGCGCCCGCCGTCCATCACGCGCAGCGTCCGCCGCGCCAGGATGGTGGTCTCGCCCCCTGCGGCCACGCTGCTCACCCGCTTCACCTGGTAGCGGCCCAGGTACAGCGTCGTCTCCTTCCGCACCACCGAACCGCCGTTGGCCATCCGCTCGCACACCTTGCGAGTCCTCCGCTCGTCCTGGCCGTAGGTGTAGTAGTCGGCGTCGTCCAGCTCCCCCGGGCGCTGGATGATCCGCGCGCAGACCAGGTTCTCGCAGCAGTTCCACGTCAGCTCCACGGCGTTGTCGATGCTGAGCCGGCGCTGGTTCCCCGAGGCGTCGTAGCCGACGGCGTCGCTGAACGCCACCCCGTTGGCGGCGCCGGTGCCCACCAGGCGGTTCGAGTCGTCCGCCACCGTCTGCGCCCGGGTCCACGACGCCGACGCCGCCGTGTGGCGGGTGGCGAGCAGGTTGCCGCCGTCGTCGTAGCCGTACCGTTCGCCGTAGCTCTCCAGCGCGCCGGGGCCGCCGGGGAGCGCGAAGAACCGGCTCTGCTTGAAGTCGCCGTCGGCGGTGTTGTTGCGGAAGGTGGCGGCGGTGATCCCCGGGTGCTGGCGTCCGCTGGCCGCCACCAGCCGGTAGAGGGCGTCGTAGCCGTAGTCCGCGAGCGGCTCCACCCGCTGGTTGCCGCTGAACACCGTCTGCCAGCTGGCGTCGCGGGTGCGGGTGACGTTCCCCACCGGGTCGCAGGTGTAGGCGATTTCCTGCAGCACGGGGTCGCGCGCGTTCCCCTCCGCGTCGCTCCCGCTCCGCTCGCTGTGCACCGCCAGCAGGCGCAGTGTGGTGGCCTCGTAGCCGAAGGTGGTGGTGACGCCGTTCGCGTACGTAACGGAGGTGCGCTGCCGGTTGGCGTCGTACTCCACGGCGTCGATGACCCCTTGCACCGTGCCGTCGGCCAGGGTGACCGCGAGCGAGGCCAGCAGCCCCGCCTGGCCGTACGACCAGCGCGTCACCGACCCGTCCGGCGCCGTCTCGGCAACCTGCGCCCGCAGCGCGTTGAAGGCGGAGCGGGTGGTGTAGCCCTCGGGCTCCAGGGGCGGCTCCGGGGCCCAGCTCACGCTCTCGCGGTAGTCCACGGTGAACCGGCGGGTGGTCTCCAGCACGTCGCCCATCAGCCCGTAGCCGCCGTGCACCACCGTCCCCGACTGGTCGCGCAGGGTGTATAGCCGGCCGCGCAGGTTGAAACGCGCGGCGTCGGGCTGCGTCTCTCCGTAGGTGAACACCTCCACGAGGTTGTCGGCGGCCGGCGTCCCGTCGCTGCGGTACCCTTTCACGCGGACGGCCGTGCGCCGCCGCGTCCGGTCGAAGGTGACCCACTGCTCGAAGCTCCGGGGGCTCCAGTTCCAGAAGTGCCCGCCGAAGACGTCGAGCAGCGCCAGGGTGCGGCCCGCGTCGGCGCTGTCGGAGACCAGTGCGTTTCCCGCCATGTCCAGCACGCGGGCAAGGTTCTGGTACGCCGTTCCCCGCGTGGCGTTGGCGTAGAGGAGGCGCGGGTCGACGGCGCGGACCTCCCTCCCCGCCGCGTCCAGCTCGCGCAGGGTGGTGAGCCGGCCGGCCCGGAGCAGGTCCAGCAGCGGCGCGGCCAGGGCTCCGAACTGCTCGTCGAGCTCCTGCCGGAAGGCGGCGTCGCAGGGCCGCACCTTCTCCGTGACCCACGCCTGCGTGGGGGTCGCGGGGTCCACGGCCAGGTATCCGGCGGCGGCCAGCCGGTACCAGAGCTGCGGCGCGGTGAGGCCCGGCCCCGCCGCCACCCCGGCAAGGTCGCCTGCCGACACCGCGCCCAGGTTGTCCTGCACGGTGCGCACGGTGCGCCCCTGGTTGTCCAGTACCTCCACCGTGGGAGTGCCGTGGAACCGCGCGGCCTTGTCCAGCGCGTCGCGCTCGTCCTGCCCGGCCTGCGTGGCGGGCCTCGCCGGGAAGGACTGGTAGTACGCGGACTCGCATACCGTGTCGTCTTCGTCGTACCGGGTCACCCGCCAGGGGGAGTACTCCACCCGGGTGAAGAACCCCTTGGGCGTGTCGGTGCGGACCACCCGGCCCAGCGGATCGTAGTGGAGCACCGTGGGGGGCACCGCCGCCGGCGCGCCGGGAGCGCGCGGGCCCTCGTAGCCGGGGGTGCCGGAGAAGGTGGGGAAGTGCTGCTCGGCGGGCTTCCCCTTGTTGTTGTAGGTGGTGCGCCCCGACACGATCCAGCGCGGGGCCGTGGCGCCCGGCGCCGGGTCGGCCAGCAGCTTGCTCTCGACGGCCCGGCCGAACCCGTCGCTGTACACGAGCTCCACCTGGATCCGCGACGCCCCGTCCGCCGGGGCGTGCACGTGGGTGTGCCGGAGGAGCCCCACGGCGGCGGCCGGCTCCCCGCGCTCCAGCCACGCCAGCAGGTCGTAGAAGAAGAACGAGGTGGCGGCCCCCAGGTGGCCGGCGGGGTCGGCCAGCACGGCCTGGAGCGTGGCGCCGCTCCCGGCCGGCTCGGCGGGCAGCGGGTCGTCGCCGGCCGGGCTCCCCCCCTCCATCCCGTAGAGCGAGGTCGCCACCACCATCCGCAGCGGATCGAAGCGGACCTCGCTCACGGCGCCGTTGGGGTCGGTGATGCGGCAGGGGCTCACCGCCTGGTAGTCGTTCTCCACGGCGGTCGCCAGCGCCACCGCGGCGTCGCCGGCGGCGGGCGAGCCCGAGACGTACTTCGCGCTCCCGGTGACGAGCAGGGCGTACGCGTCGTACTCGAGCGTGGTCAGCGGGTTCAGGCTGCTCTCCGCCTCCACTTCCGCGAAGGCCCCGTCGGTGGCGCAGGGGAGGAAGAAGCGTTCGGGCTCCGGGAAGCAGTGCTGGATCAGCCCGCGGTTCCACCAGTACCCCGCATCCAGCCAGTACCCGGCCCCGCCCGCGACCCGGTCCGCGTCCAGCTTCCCCTCGAGCGCGGCCTGGAACAGCTCCGCCGTGGCCGCGGCGGTCTCCACGTGGTGGTCCAGCCCGCGCGGCGAGACGGCGCCCAGCGGGGCGGCGCCGGACTGCTCCTCGTTCCACCGGTACGCGCGCGTCCAGGCGAAGAGCCGGGCCTGCGCGCCGGACGTGAACGGCTGGCCGTAGTCCAGCGGCTCCCGCAGCGCCTCGTCCACCTGCGCCGCCAGCGCCTCCCACGAGAGCTGGCCGGACGCGGCGAGGCCTTCGACCTCGTAGCTCCGGCTCTCGCAGCGCACGCCCAGCCAGCGGTACGGCTCGGCGGCGGTCTCCGCGTGGTTGACGAAGCCCTCCTCCGTGAGCACCGCGCGCAGGACGGACTGCTCCGGGTACACCGCGCGGCCGGCCGCGTCCGCCCGCCGCGGGTAGAACAGCGAGCAGCGCCGCGCCACGTTGCCGTAGTCGTCGACCGCCAGGGTGAGGTCGTGCTGCACGCGCGGGTCGGCGGGGACGCGCTCGTACCGCGAGGTGAGCGATTCGAGGGTGAAGGGGAGGAAGACGGCGTACGCGCCTCCGGCGCAGGGCTGGACCAGCCGCACCCTCACGCTGCTCTCGGTCACCGCGTAGGGATGGGCCGCGGCCGGCGAGCCGTCGAGGCCGTAGGTCTCCTGCCGGAGCAACTCGCCGGCGAGCGCCACGTACGCCTGGCGGAGCGTCTCGGGGTCGCCCCGGTGGACCTCCGGGTCGAAGACGCTCCCGGGGAGGGTGTACGCGCGCGGGTCGCCGCTCCAGTACTCCCCGGCGTAGCGCCGGGAGACGAGCCCGTCGCCCGGCAGGGCGCCGGTGTGGAACCAGCTCCGGGTGCAGGTCGGCGGCACGTACAGCGCCGCGTCCGTGCGCCGCACGGCCGGGGCCGCGGCCGCCGCGACGAAGTCGTCGTACGTCTCGGTGTCCCACGTTTCCACGTAGCCGAAGCCCCGGAACTCCCGCTCCACGGGGTCGTAGTAGCCGTCGTGGTAGCTGTGGCGGGTCACGTGGCGCGAGCCGGAAACCGCGTCCACCTGCTCCACCGACTGCACCACCTGCACGGGAAAGAAGAGGGGCGTGGCCCACGCGCGCCCCGCCCGCCGGTCTTCCAGGTACTGCTTGACCGAGGTGCCGTAGGTCACGCGCGTGCGGGCGCCGCGGTGGTTGTCCACCTCGCAGAGCAGGTACGGCTTCACGTCGCCGGCGAAGTCGTAAACGTGGTGGTCGGCCCCGGGGGTAGGGCGGGAGAGGATGAGGCACGTCGTGCCGTTCCCGTTCACGTCGGCGAAGCTCATCCGGCTCAGCTCGTCAAAGGGGGCCGGGAGGAAGATCGTCAGCGGGTCGCTGAACCGGTTCCCGCTCTGGTTGAACCAGACCTGGACGCGGTCCACGGTCGCGTAGACCAGGTCCGCCATCCCGGAGCCCGCCACGTCCACCAGGAAGAGGCGCCGGGCGTCGAAGACGCCGCCGAAGGCCGGTGCGTTCCCCATCACCACCCGGGCGCCGAAGCGTCCGTGGCCCAGGTTGGGCCAGCACTCCACCATCCCGTCGCGGACGCGCACCCGATGCGCCAGCCCGTCGCCGAAGAGGTCGGCGAAGGTGAGGACCTCTTCCCGCCCCGGGTCCGCGGCCACGGGAAAGCCGGGCTCGCGCGGTGCCGGCTCAGGCGGCCCGTACCCGTCCAGCCCCAGCGACGGGTAGCCGCGAAGCTGTTCCGGGCCGAACGCCAGCAGGTCGGCGCGGCCGTCGCCGTCCAGGTCCACCATCTCGGTCAGCGGGTCGTTCACCTCCACCGGGGCGGAGCGGAAGGGCTGGAACGGCTCCCACGCCCGCCCGCCCGCGAAGCGGTAGAACCCCGAGCGGGCCGGCGTGCGCACCAGCAGGTCGGGCTCGCCGTTGCCGGCCAGCGAGGTGACCACGACGCGCGAGTCGCGCAGGTCGCGCTCGACGGGGAAGCGGTCGGGGACGTGGGGGCCCGAGTAGCGCCCGCCCCCCAGGGGCTCCCACTGCAGCGTGGCGGTTCCGTCGCCGTACAGGAGCCCGGGGAGCCCCTCGCCCCGCAGGTCGACGGGGAGGAACGCGCCCGCGTCCAGGTACCCCGGGAGGGCGCCGCCCCCTTCCACCTCCAGCCGCGTCCACGCCTGGCCGGCCGGCTGGAAGGGCGTGTAGCCGAAGGTGACCGGGGGCATCGCCTTGCGGGTGTAGCTCCCGTCGTCGCCCCTGCGGAACCCGGTCTCCGTGGCCGCGGCGATGAACGACAGCCCCGCCCCGGGCTCGCCCGCCTCCGTGGCCCGGTGGTACTCGAGCGAGAGCGCCCGCGTGAGGAACGGCACGCCCCCGAAGCGGTCGTGGAAGCAGTGGTAGAGCAGGATGGTGCGGCACAGCCGCAGCGTGCGGAGCTCGAAGCCGCTGCGGTAGCTGGAGAAGGGGTCGGGGCGCGCGGCCCAGGTGCCCGGCGGCGCCTCGGGATCGTCGAGCGAGCGCTCGCCGTAGTCGAAGACCAGCCGGAAGGCGAAGCGCTCCACACCCCCCGCGAAGTAGTTGCCGTACTCGATGGTGGCGGGGTAGCGGTTGGCCCGGTGGTCGCGCCCGGCCTCGCAGGGGTCCGCCGGGAGGTTGGCGCCGTCTTCGGCCCGGTAGCCGTAGCGGCAGCGGTTGCCGCGCGCGTCCACCGTCTCGTCCAGCAGCCACTGGAACACGCGCCCCGGGTCCGCCGGGTCGGCGATGCGCGAGTCGGCGGTGCGGCCGTACCAGTGGACGGTGTTGTCGCGCGTGAGCACCCGCCAGTGCGACTCGCCCGTATCCAGCCGCGACCAGCGCTCGATGCGCGAGAACACCGCCTCGCGGCGGGGACGGTAGGCGGCCACCTGGTAGACCGGGCTCTCCGCAGGCTCCGCGCGCCGGTCGGGCACCCACCCGCCCCGCCCGTCCGCGGCCCGCGCGGGGGCCAGGTCGCCCTGGTCGGAAAGGATGAAGACGTCGTCGTCGGTGTAGCGGGGGATGCCGCTGCTGGTCTCGCGCGCGATGCTGGGAAGCCCCACGCCGAAGCCCATCCCGAAGACCCCGTTGCCGGCGCCGGAGCTGTAGGAGAGGGTGAGCTCGGGGGTCAGCGCGCGGGCGCGCGACGCCGGGATGGGGATGGAGAAGGTCGCCGCGCCGGAGAACTCCTGCGACTGGAAGCTCTCGCCCACCCCCCGCACCGCGCCGCCCCCCGGGGGGAGGGAGAGCGCCGGGGTGGAGATCCGGTCCTGCGCCTGGCCCGCCCCGTCGCCGCCTGGAGTGTTCATGAGTCCGGGTCTCTCTGCGTGAAGGATCGTTGCACGGCGCCCGGCACCGCCCCGGAGCCAGGCTCGGGGCGCGCCGGGCGGCGGGATCCCGTCAGGGCTGCGCGGCCGGCGGCGCGGCCGCAGGCGCGGCGGTGAGCGGAGCGCTGGCGTGGCCGGGGTCGATCCCCGAGCCCAGGATGGAGACCAGGTTCTGCACGGTGACCTGGTACTGCGTCCCCTCCTCGAGCTCCACCCCCAGGTGGACGATGAAGCCCGTCGTCTCGTCCAGCGTGGCGCTCGTCACCTTCGCCCCGGGCGTGAAGGCGTAGTTCGCCACGTTCTGGCCGGTGGCTGCGTCCACTGCCAGGGTGAAGGTCAGCACGGCGCCGGTGGGCGGCGTGCTCACCGCCTTCGCCAGCCCGATGCGGGGCGTGGGCGTCCCCCCCGCACACTCCGGGAGCCGTCCGCCGCCCGCGGCCGCCCGGATCGTCCGTACGCGGCAATCCAGCGAGGGGTCGTTCAGCGGGTCGCCCGGAGTGCCTCCCGCGTTGTCGGGCGTCACCAGGCCGAACACGGCGCTCCACTGGCTGATCGCCTCCATCACGTAGTCCAGGAACGGATCGCCGATCCAGCACAGCCGCGAGATCACGCCGAAGGCGTACGCATCCGCCTGGCCGACCGCCGTGTGCCCGGAGGCGTTCAGGGGCGTGCCGCCGTGAAAGCACGCCACCCCGTGCGCCATGGCCATGAACAGCCCCTCGTAGTTGAACCCCTGCAGCCGCGCCAGCCCGCCGGTCATCTGCACGACCTGTTTGCCGTACGCCTCGAAGGCGTAGACGTTGGGCGTCACGTCCAGGGCATCGTAGTGGAAGACGACGTCGGGGTAGAAGCCGGCGAGCTGCGCACGGACGGAGTTGAACAGCGCCTGGGGGATGGGGTTGGAGAGCGGCGCCTGGCTCCCCGCGAGCACGATGTCGCTCGCCTGCCCCGGGGTGAAGAGCGCCTGCGCGCCCCCGGGAAGCTGCTCCGACGCCGCGCGATAGGTCTGGAATACGCCCGCCGCGAGATTCCGGCGCGCGGTCGCGGGCTGCGCCGCGCCGTTGGAGACGAACTCGAAGAGGGCGTCCGCGCGCTGCAGCGTCCCCTGGTGCATGTCCTCGTACTCCGGCGTGCCGATCAGCGGGAGGGCGTCGTGGTCATCCTCCTTGAGGTCCGCCGAAAGGCCCTTGAAGTGCATCTGCAGCGCCCAGTCGCCCGCCACCACGCCCCCCGCCAGGAGCAGGTGGCCATTCGCGCTGCCGGCCCACGGGATGTCGGTGGCGATGTGGTGGACACCGCCCTCGTACCTGCCCATGCTCACCAGCTTGATCTCCAGCGGGCCGTTGTCCGGCCCCACCAGCTGCTGCCCGGGGCGCAGCTTTCCCGCCGTGGTCAGCATGCCGTCGGCCAGCAGGAAGGGCTGGTCGGTGTTGCAGATCAGCTCCTGGGTGCCGTCGGGCCCGAAGGTGAGATAGATCATCAGCGGCTGGTGGCCGCTCGAGTCGGTTCCCTGGCTGAAGCGCACCATCGCCTCCGCCCAGCTCACCCGCACGCCGGCCTCATCGGCGGCCACCGAGCCGGCCAGCACGGAAGCACCCACCGGGATCGTGGAGATCTGCGCGAAGCCGCCGTCCGCGAGCGCCACCAGCGTGTCGTTCGCCAGGCACGAGCAGCAGCAGTAGCAGGAGCTCATCTTCCAGGCCCTGTCCTGGTCGTGCAGCGCATCACACTCGTCGATCACCGTGTCGCCCGGGAAGTACCTGGCCTCCTGCGTCGTGTTGTTCTTGCAGATGATCACCTTGACGGGGAAGTAGTAGATCCCGGCCGTCGCGCATGCCGCGTGAAGCGCCGGATCCAGCCCGGTGACGTCGTCGCAATGGAACTGGACGGACAGGTTCTGGCAGGCGGGCGCCAGCTGCTTGCTGTTGAGGTTGTCGAGGCACTGCTGCGGATCGTAGCCCATTCTGTCTCCTTCGGGTCCGGAAGGGAGGGGTGAGCTCGCGGGCCGAGCTCGAGGCGCGCGCGAGGCGCGCGTTTCGAAAGGCGGGGGTCAGCTCGTCGCCGGGATCGGGTCGCCCCACCGGTTCAGGCCGGGGCGCTCCGGGTGCGGCTCGGGGCAGGTGTCGCTGGCGCGGCGCGCCTTGGCGGCCACCCCGCACCCGCACCTTCCGCAGACGGAGCGGTCGTGGGCGTGCGCGCCGGCCAGGGCGTAGAGCGCGGCCCGCCTCCCGGGCGGCGCCTGCAGGTGCGGACAGGCGGCGCAGCTCTCCAGCCGCGCCTGGTAACGCTCCTGCGGCACCCCCGAGAAGCCGGTGGCCGCCCAGCGCGCCAGCGACTCGGCCGCGCGGCGCAGCAGCGCGCCGGTGCCGATGGCGCCGGCGTCCGCGGGCTCCTGCGCGCGCGGCGGGTTGGCCATCAGCTGTCCCAGGAACTCGTCGTCGCCGCGGCACACCAGCAGGTGCTGCGCGTAGGTGGGGTCGGCCAGGGCGGCGCGCAGCACCTCTTCGCGCACGGGGCCGCCCACGCCCAGGATGGCCGCCATCTCTTCGCACTGGCGCTCCAGGCTCGCCGCCGTGCCCGTCTCGTTCACCGTGTTCCCCCGCGTGGAGGGTGGATGATGCCCCGGCCGGACGGCCGGGGTCAGAAGACCTTCGCCTGGTAAAGGGCGATCACCTGCACGTCCAGCAGCTTCCCGGGGTCGATGAACCCGCCGCTGAGGAGGGGCGCGGCGTCGGGGGCGGCCAGGTCGAAGGCGAAGCTCCACGAGCGGGGAAGCGTCTTGCCGTTCCACCCCAGCCCGTCGGCCTCTCCCCGCCCGCCGCTGAGCGCGGGCGTCTGCGCGGGCTGGTCGCCCGCCGTCAGGGTGAGGAAGGTGGCGCCGTCGGCCAGCGCCACGCCGTCGGCCACCTCCAGCCGCACCATCACCGTGGTCCAGGTGAGGGCGCGGAAGTAGCCGAGCTGCACGGGGTCCACGGCCAGGGTGAGAGTCTGCCTGGCCGGGTCGGTGTGGTCGGCGAGGAACGCTTGCCAGGCGGCGCCCTGCAGCGCCCCGTCCACGAACACGCCGCCGCCCAGCGGCGCCTCCCCCAGCGCCTCCTTCACCCCCGCCTCCAGCCCGCCGTCGTGCAGGGCCGTGTAGCGCACGGTGAGGAGGACGTCGGAGAGCTGCTCCACGTCGAAGCGGTTGGTCTCCAGCGGCAGCTGCAGCGTCCAGTCGGAGACGGCGCCGGTGTTCTCGAAGGGGAGGTAGCGCGCGTCCTGGAAGTCGAGGACGAAGAGCCCCGAGTCGTCCACCCCGCGCGAGATCGCCACGCACTGGCTGGGCGCCCAGCCGGTGCGCAGCCCGGCGGCGGGCGGGTCCTGCGAGAGCCCCAGCAGGTACTTCACCGCGTCCAGGCTGGGGGCGGTCACCACGCTGTTCCGGGTCTGCGTCAGCGTGGCCTTCACGTTCTGGTACGGCCCCACCGTGGCGGGGATGGAGACCGAGACCGAGCGGAGCTTGCGCGCGTAGTGCCCCGGGTAGTCGTAGTCGAAGAGCGACTCGGTGAGCGAGAAGGCGCAGGCGCCGGTGGTCCTGAGCGCCAGCAGCTGGTCGGGGGCGATCATGGCCAGCGAGAGCGTGCGCTCCACCTCCAGGCGGCGCGTGCTCCCGCCCCGGTAGGCGGCGTCCAGCCGGGTGAGCGCCAGGCGCAGCCCCTCGCCCGCCAGCAGGCCGTTGTGCGCGCCGTCCCAGAAGTCCGAGGTGAGGAAGCTCTGGCCCGAGTCCAGCTCGAACTGGAAGGCGGTCTCGGCCTGCCGGGCGGCCTGCAGCGCCAGGGCGTAGCTCTGCCGGTAGACCGCCGAGAGCCGCCCCGCCATCCACAGGTACAGCGCCTGGCTGGTGAACTTCTCCGCCAGGTAGCTCTCGATCGCGGCGTTCTGGGCGATGCCACGCAGGTGCGCCGCCAGCTCCTGCTGGGCCGCCTGGAGCTGTGCGCTGGCGGAGGCCAGCTGCTCGGTCACCGCGTCCAGCTCCGAGCGGGCGTTCTTCTGCTGCATCCCCCACTCCTGCGACCGCCGCTCGTAGCCGCCCATGGTCAGCGCGCGCTGCGAGATGAAGTTGCTGATCTCGGAGCCGATCTCGAGCACGGCCGAGGCGGCGCTGAGCGACGAGCCCACCTGGATCCCGCCGTACGTCATGGCGAAGGGCGACCCCACCTGCGGGATGGTGTAGGCGATGGTCGCCGCCGTCTTGCTGATGCTGCCCAGCATGCTGAACGCGAGCGCCGCGTCGGCCGCGCTCAGGCTGGTGTTCTCGTAGCTCGAGAGGCCGCCGCCGATCAGGTCGCCGTAGAAGGCCAGCCGGTTGGACGCCCCGGCCTGCACCGCGGCCAGTGACTGGAGGGTGGCCTGCAGCTCGGTGATCCGGGCCTGCTTCACCTGGGTCACCATGTCCAGGATCTGCCCCTCCTGGGTGTTGCGGAGGGTGGCGAGGCGCTCCGCGTCGCCCTTCTCCAGCGCGGTGAGGAGCGCGTTGCCCAGATCCACCACCACCGCGCACAGGCTCTGCGCGGTGGAGATGGCCGCGGCGTAGCGGTACGGCGCGAGCGCCTGCCCCGCGGTGGCGGCGCCCGGCACGTCGTTCCCCGCCGCGGCGGCCCGCGCCAGCTCCATGGGGTCGAGCGGGGGCTGGAAGAGCGCCAACGTGCGCACCACCCCCTCGATGTTCATCGAGTGGTCGATCTTGTACATCCGGTCCTGGATGGTGTCCCACCGGCTCACCAGGCGCGCGTTCTCGGGGACGCAAAAGTAGACGTACAGGTCGTTGAAGGCGTGCCCCGTGGTGGGCACGTCGGGGCCGCCGCCGGCCGGGACGAAGTCCTCCAGGTCGATCAGGAACTGGGGGATCCCGTCGGGATACTGCGCCCTGATCTCGTCGAAGCTCAGCGTGGCCCCGTCGCCCGCGCAGTCGCCCACCTGCTCGGGCTTCGGCCCCAGCAGGTCGTGGGTGTACACGTAGAGCATGTACGCCGCGGTGATCGACTCCCAGCTGTCCTGCGTGAACAGCTGGTCGCCCCAGGCGATCAGGTTGTCCACGTACTGCATCAGCGTCGACTTCTCGAACGCGCCGATGCGCAGCCGCGCGATGGCGAACGGGTCGAACGGGTCGTCGTTGTAGACGCGGACGGCGGTGGAGCCCCCGGCCAGCATCTCGGCCAGCGACGCGAGCGTGTGGTTGCGGAAGGGGCGGAAGTTCCAGAAGTGGCTGGCCGGCGCGTTCAGCTGGTAGTTGAGCAGCACGTTGCGCGTCATGCGCATCTGGTCGTCGGTGAGCGACGGGTCGGCCGCCTGCAGGAAGCCCAGGTCGGTGGTGGCGGTGAAGCCCGGGCCCACCTCGCCCGCGGCGCTCAGGATGGGGGCGGCGGGGGTGCCGGCGGTGTGGGCCCCCAGCTGCGCCACGATCCCCGCGGCCTGCTGCGGCGAGATCGCCTCTGCCGTCTGGGCCGCCAGCACGTCGGCGGTCACGAAACGCTCGGCCCGGGTGGGGTCGAACACGTACTGCAGCCAGGCCTGCGCGTCGGCGAACTGCTGGTTGGCGTTCAGCGCGTAGGCCACCAGCAGGGGGACGTGGTAGAAGATCTCCCAGTAGTACTGCCCGTAGAGGCCGTCGAAGTCCACCTGGGTGGCGTCGAGCGCGCTGGGCCACGCCAGGCTGGTGGGCGAGGGGCCGAAGCGGTCGAAGGGGAGCACCGGCACCACGGGGATGTCCTGCGTGGCCGGGTCCAGCAGCAGGTCCACGCCGCCCGCGAACAGGGCGCGGCTCAGCCGGCTCACCGCTCCGGTGGAGAGGCGGGTGACGTCGAACACGAACGCGTCGGTGGTGTCCAGCCCCGTCGTGTCGCCGCGGTTCGCGTAGCCGAGCGCCACGGGGGCGGGCGCCTGCGCCAGCGTGGTGTAGACGGACGCGATCTGGCCGCGGGTGAGGGTGCCGTTCAGGAGGAGGTTGCCCAGCGCCAGCGCCACGTTGCTCCCCGTCAGGCGCTCCGCGCCGATGCGCCCGTTGGGATCCACGATGGAATAGAGCTGCAGGGTGGCGTAGATGGTCGCGGACGTCGGTTCGTCGATCGCGCCGCCCACGAACGCGTCGGGAAAGACCATCGGCGCGTTGCGCAGCGCGAGCTGGATGTACGGGACCTGGTCGTCCGTGATCGTGTTCTGGAGCACCAGGTTGCCGAACACGAGCCCCAGCACCTCCAGCGTCGCCTTCGGCGACAGCTGCCCGTCGTGGATCAGGTTGTGGAGAACGAGGGTGGCGTAGACCTGCGCCGAGGCCGCGGCGTCGATGCTCCCCGGCGTGGCGCCCCCGTAGCGCATGATGGCCGACAGGGGCGTGACCGCCGGGGGCGCGAGGGTGATCCCGTCGGCGAAGGTGGAGAAGACCGGGTTTCCCGAAGCCGCCGGCCGGGGGCTCAGCAGGAAGACCTCGCCGGCGGTGGAGAAGAGGAACCACCCGGGCTGCGACCGCACCGGGGCCACCGAGCTGTTCGTCCCGTCCACGGAATCGAAGAGCGCGGCGGCGCCCATGTGGTCGAGCAGCTCCTTCTGCACCGTGGCGAACTGCGCCGGCCCGAACGCGCCGTACGCAGCCAGCCCCGCCAGCACGGAGTACAGGTCCAGGGTGGGCATTCGGCTGGCCTGCACGTCGCCGTTCGCGTCCAGCACGCCCGCGTCGGCCAGCGCCGTGAAGATGGCGGCGCTCTGCTGGGGCGAGACGCCGCCCCCGACGAAGGAGTTCCCGTCCAGCGAGGTGGCCGCGCCCTCCGCGGTCAGGCTGGCCCGCACGGCGGGCGCGCGGTTCTCGCTGACGGCCTGCGCCGCGTGGGTCAGCTGCAGCACGGAGCCGGAGCTCTGCATCTCCGCGCGCACCTGCGACAGCGGGGTGTTCGCCTGGTACGGGTCCAGGAGGACCAGCTCCCCGCGGCGGACGAGGACGTCCCGGTCGAGCGCCAGGTTGAGCACCGCCACGGGGCGCAGGGGGAGGTTGCCCGAGAGCTGCGCCCGCACCATCCGGTCGTGGTCGCGGGCGCGGTCGTGCAGGTTCCACCAGAAGGCGGTGGCGGCGGGGTCGGCGGTGGGCGGCGTGGCGCCCGCGTCCACCGGGGTGCCGGTGTTCAGCACGTCGGGGCCGTACATCACCACCAGCCGCTCCGCGCCGGCCGGGCTTCCGGGCGGCGACGCGTAGTTGGCGGCGTCCACCGCGAAGGCGTAGACCCGGGTCCAGACCGGGTCGTCCATGTCGAACAGCCCGGCGAAGACCTCGCTCTGGCGCAGCGCCACGTCGCGCCCGTCGTCCGACTCGAAGGAGACCACCTCGTCGGCCACCAGCGTCTGCGGCTGCACCCACTTCCCCGCCTGGTCGAGGAACGAGTACATCACGGTGGCGGTGTACGAGGCGCCGCTGGTGGTGCTCACCGTTCCCGCGCTGCCCGCCACCACCGAGTTGCTGCTGCGCTTGATCTCGTTCCAGAACAGGAAGGGCCGGCTGAAGGCGTAGGCCAGGGTGCAGCTGGCCGAGCCGATGGCCAGGTCGATCTTCTGCCACGGCGTCCAGGGCATCCCCTCGGCCTGCGAGCAGTAGTAGAAGGCGTACGGCGCGGTGCGGCTGCGGGCGAGCAGGTAGAGCGTGTCGGCGTCGTGGACGCGCGTGCGGCAGGCGTCCACCGGCGTGAGCTGCGCCACCTCGGCGAAGCCGTCGATGTAGCTCTTGAAGGCCGAGCCCACGTAGGCGCGGGTCACCTGCGACTGCTGCAGCGCCTGCGCGAGCGCGCCGAACTGCGGGGTGGCGCTCCCGCGCAGGTCGGGCACCAGGTAGTTCTCGGGGTAGACGAAGATCTCGCGGTTGGCCTCCCACACGCGGTAGCTCATCATCCACTCCCACCACGCGTCCTGGATCTGGCCCAGGTCCAGCACCCCCGGCTCCAGGCGGAGGCGGCAGCGCTGCAGGTACAGCTGGGCCGCATTCAGCGCCTCCAGCACGTACGACACCTGCGTGGCCGCCCCCATCTGCACGTCGGTGAGCAGGAACTCGTAGACGTTGCGCGCGTCCCGGATCCCGGGGTGCTCCGCGTTCAGCTGCGCGAGCACCAGGGCGAGCAGCGCGTCGCGCTCGTGCACCGCCAGCGTCCCCGACAGGGTGGCCCACACCCCGCTCCACTCCTCGCCGTAGCGGGCGGACGTCGCGGCCAGCACCGCGGCGGCCGTCTGCGTGTACTGCGCCCAGCTGGTGGCGGGCGCGCCGCCCAGGGCGGCGATGGTGCCCATCAGCGTGGGGTCGGCGCCCAGCGCCCGCATCAGCGCGAAGCAGCGCTCCAGCCGCGCCAGCCGGGCGGCGAGCACCGTCTCACCCGCGGCCGGGCCGGCCAGCAGCTGCTCCACGGCGCCGGGGTCCCACCCGGTGGCGTCCTGCAGCGCGGCCAGCGGGTCGGCGGGCGGGCCGGCCGACGAGGCGAGGTCGACGTACGCCAGCAGGTTCTGCCGCAGGTCGCCGTGGGCGCGCATCAGCGACTGCACGCCGGCAAGGTTCTGGACCGCGGCCACGGGGAGCGCGGCGAAGCCCGCGGGCAGGCCGTACGCAGCCGGGTGGGCCGCCGCGCTGGCCAGGGTGGCGTCGGCCAGCCCCAGCGCCTGCGCCGGCACCAGCCAGCGGGAGACCCACGCCAGCACCCCCTGGGCGTAGGGCTCGTACGCCGGGGTGGCGCCGTCGGCCGCGACCGCCAGGAACCCTTCCTCCCACGTGGCCGCCCCGGCGGGGAGCGGCACCGCGGCCACCGCCATGGGGAGCACCGCCGCGGCGGTGGAGGTGGCCGCGCCGAAGAGCACCGCCACCTGCGCGGCCAGGTCGGTGTCGAGCGTGGGCGAGGCCGCAGAGACGCTGCCCGCGAGCCCGCGCAGCCACGCGTCCACGCTTCCCGGCCGGTACAGCGGGTCCACGTAGACGCTGGCCGTCCCGTTGACCGCGTAGTCCAGCTGGAAGACCGACAGCCCCGCCCCCGCCAGCCACCGGGCGGTGGTGGCCAGGGCGCCCAGCTCGTCCAGGGTGGGCGCCGCCGGGTCCGCCGGCCCCATCACCCCCAGCAGCACCCGGTAGCGGCTCATCGGCAGCGACAGCGCGCGGCTCAGCAGCGCGTGCCGGTAGAGGGCGGAGAGCACCTCGACGGTCAGCGTCCGGGGCGCCGTGCCGTAGAGGAGCGTCCCCAGGGCGCCGGCGTCGGAGACGGAGAGCCCCAGCCCCGGGAGCACCCGGGTGATCGCCGCCACGTCGGCGGCGGCGGTGGAGCCGGGGGTCCACGCCAGCGGGGCGTCGGCGTACCCGGGGTTGAGCGGGTTGCCGGCGGGGTGGTAGACACCCTGCCGGGCCGCCAGCGCCGGGGGGTTGAAGAGCCGGTCGAACGCGCTCCCCGCCCCGTCGGCGCCCTCCCCGTAGCTCTTCACCGGCCCCAGGAGCGCGGCGGCGGCCGCCAGCTCCAGCGAGAGCCGCCCCGCCAGCCCGATCAGCGCGTACAGCGACACCAGCGCGTCGTCGTCGACGGCGGGCGGGCCCCCGCGCCGCACGCAGCGCAGCGCCCAGTCCACCTCGGCCGGAGTGCGTCCCACGGCATCGGCCAGGCGCAGCAGGCGGTTGATCCGGTCGAGCGGGTCCACGTCCAGGTTGGTGAGCGTGGCGGCGCCGTCGTCCGGCTGGGCGAGGCCGACCCAGCTGCCGCCCAGCCCCCCGTTGATGAAGAAGTTGGCCCGCAGCCCGGCGGCCCGCTCGGCCGGGGAGAGGTCCTGGTCGAGCAGCGCCAGCAGGTCGGCGAAGGTGCTCCCGGTCTTCGCGAGAAAGACGTCCGCATCGGCCAGCGTGCCGGTCTGGCCGGCCGCCACCCCGTAGAACGGGGCGACCGCGTCGGCCGTGGCGAGCGGCGTGGTGACGATGGCCTGCGCCTCGGGCGAGAGCCCCAGCCCGCGCGCCGCCACCGTGGCCGGCGGCGACGCCCACGCCGCCAGCACCGCGTCGAAGCGGACGCCCACCCGGTCCAGCAGGACCAGGACCTGGTCGAGCTGCGTGTTGAACGGGAGTGGCCGCGGGTAGACGAGCCCGTTCGCCATCCGCTCCTGCACCGCCGCTGCGCCGTCCACGCCCAGCGCGGCGGCGGCGCGCGCGCCCAGCCGCTCGTTCACGATCTGCAGGTAGGGGACGAGCGTGGTGGTGTGCGCGCAGTCCAGGGGGATGGCGCCGATGTCGGGGCGGCGGGCGGAGAAGAGGAGCTCCGGGTCGATGCTGGCGGCGTTGGGCCGCGTGACGTGCTCGTCGATGATGCGCAGCAGGTCGACCAGGTAGGCCGCGGGCCCGAAGATCGAGCGGCACTCCTCGCAGCCGCAGTCGTCGAGCGTGCCGAACAGGTCCTGGTAGCTGGGCAGGTTCTCGAAGGTCTCCCCGAGCTCGGCGCTCACCGTGTCGGCCGCGGAGCCGCGGACGAAGGCGGACGAGACGGTGCCGCCCACCGAGGCCCACAGGTGCAGGGTGCGGCTGCGGACGCCCGTGGCGCGGGCGTGGAGCTCCGCGGCCTCGCCGGGGTCCAGCCCCAGCGCGGCCGCGTGCTCGTCCACGAACGCCGCCCGCGGCATGCGCGCCACGTGGTTGGCCGACACCAGCCCGCGCCGGGCCAGGCGCTCCGCCACGTCCAGGTCGGGGTGGAGCGCGGACAGGCGCTGGTAGACGCGCACCCCCGCACGGTCGCCCTGCGGGTCGAGCCCACCCCACTCCAGGCCCAGGTCTCCCGGCCGGGTCAGCAGCTCCAGGGCCCGGAGCTCCGTCCCCGGGTTTTCGCTCAGCAGGGTCCGGATCCGTCCGGCGGCCAACGGCTCGGTGCTCATGATCGTGTCCCGCAAGGGTGGGGGGCGTTCCGGTTGGGTCCGCGAACCGTGGCTCGCGGGTCGTCGGCGTGGCGTCTTCCGTCAGGTGCCGTTCATGGAGCGCGCGGCCGTCCCGCGCGCGGCGGTGGACAGGTGTGGGAGGACCTCGTCCAGGAAGAGGGCCAGGCTGCGCGACGCGACCTCGCGGGGCATGGAGCCGAAGTCCACCTGCCACAGCACCTCGTCCACTCCCACCACCTCGCCCAGCCACCGCGTCGCCTCGCGCACCCGCGCGGGCGAGCCCACCACCGCGCTGCGCTCGCGCCGCATCCCCTCGGGCGTGGTGGCGCGCAGGGCGGCGCCCATCCCCGTGTATCCCGCGTAGTCCCGCCCGGACACGCCGTCCCACGCGCCGGCCGCGTCGGCCCACACGTCCAGGTAGCGCCGCAGGTACGCGTCGCTCTCGCGCGCGGCCGCGGCATCGCCGTCGGCCACGTAGAGCGGGAGGCTGATGGCCACGCGCCCGTGGCCGGCCGCGTGCGGATGGTGCTCGCGATACGCCCGGCGATAGGCGGCGATGAGCCCGGGGAGCGCGTGGTCCGGCGCGCGCAGCGCGCTCACCAGCAGCCCGAAGCCGCGCCGGCCCGCCCACACGAAGCTGTCGGGGGTGCGCACCGCGGCGCACCACACCGGCGGGTGGGGGCGCTGCGTGGGCCGGGGGAGGCTGGTGGCGGCGGCGAGGCGGAAGAACGGCGTCTCCACGCTCACCCCGGGCTCCGTCCACAGGCGCACCACGGTGTCGACGGTGGCCTCGAAGCGGGCCCGGCTCTCGTCGAGCGGCACCCCGAAGGCGGCGAACTCGTACGGCAGGTACGCGCGGGCGAAGCCCACCTCCAGCCGGCCGCCGCTCAGCGCGTCCACCATCGCCGCCTCCGACGCGAGCTGCAGGGGGTGGTGGAAGGCGGGGAGGATGCACCCCGTCACCAGCCGCACGCGCGTGGTGCGCGCCGCCACCGCGGCCAGGAAGCCGAGCGGGCTGGGGCAGTAGCCGCCGTACGGGTGCAGGTAGTGCTCGGTCATCTTCACCGCCCGCAGGCCGCCCGCGTCGGCCATCTCGGCCAGCTCGAGCGCGCCCGCGAAGTAGTCGGCCGGCGCGCAGACCGTGGGGTCCACGTCGGGAAGGAAGGAGATTCCGAACTCCATGCGGGGAGGCTCCGGGCGGTGGGTGAAGGAGGATCGGGAG
This sequence comes from Longimicrobium sp., assembly GCA_035630095.1. Taxonomy (GTDB): domain Bacteria; phylum Gemmatimonadota; class Gemmatimonadetes; order Longimicrobiales; family Longimicrobiaceae; genus Longimicrobium. The sequence continues at coordinate 1,434 of DASQLJ010000485.1, read as the reverse complement.
GGGGCCGGGGCGTCACGACGCACCCAGGCGCAGCTCGGCCACGGAGCTCTCGGCGTAGTAGTCGGTGCCGGCGGCACGGGCGAAGAGGTCGGCGTTGCCGCCGCCCAGGGCGCAGGGCGCCAGCCCCATGGCCGTGGCCACCAGGTACAGGGTCTGTAGGAGCACGCCCGCGTCCTTGAGCACCAGGGCGTAGGCCATGGACTCGTACTTCCAGGCTACCCGCTGGAACCGCGCGGCCAGCACCACCAGCACCTGGGCGGGCGGGGCCCCGTGGGCCACGATGCGCGAGTCCCGCAGCAGCGCGTGCACGGCCGCGCGGTCGCCCGCCCCCACCTCGGTCAGGCGGTGCTCCGCGGGGCAGTAGTGGTACAGCCCCGGCTCCAGCCCCTCGCAGGCGCTCACCGCCAGGTACAGCTCCAGCTCGTGGCAGGCGCCGCCGCCCGGGGAGGGGCGGCTGCTCAGGTCGCCGCGCGGGGTGGGGATGACGTGCCGCACCCGGGCCGCCCGGAAGAGCAGCTCTCCCAGCTCCGCCAGGGTGATCACCCGCCCGCCCTCCTCGCGGATGGAGCGCCGCTCCTCCAGCACGCGGGTGAAGGGCACGTCCTCGCGCAGCAGGCGCTCCAGGTCGGGCCGGGGGAGGGCGACGGCGGGCCCCGCGGGGTGCGGCCGGACGGCGGGGAGCGGCGCGAAGCGGCCCTCCGCGCGGTAGGTGCCGCCGAAGCCGCCCAGCTGCCGGCCCATCCGGCTGCGCGCGTGGAAGAGCAGGTCGTGGAACTCCCACTGCGCCAGGGCGGGGTCGTCGTCCTCGGGCGAGGGCCGCCCCTCCTCCGCCTCCACGGCCAGGGCCGCCCCGCGCAGCAGCCCCAGCAGCGCCGCCGCCGCCCCGGCGCCGAGGCCCGCGTGCCGCGCCACGGCCTCGGGCGTGGCGGGGGTGGCGAGATGGACGACCGCCGCGGCGGCCGCCGGGTGCTCCAGGCACACCCGCAGGGGCGAGCGGGGCGACTCCAGCCAGGGCCGCCCCCCGTCCGCGCGCAGCAGCGCAAAGCGCGACAGCCGCAGGGCGCGGCCCGGCTCCGCCGGCACGGGCGACAGCTCCAGGTGCGGCGATACGCAGTGGGCCGTGGCCAGCAGCCGGTCGCCGTCGGCGACGGCGTAGCCCAGCCACCCGCGCGCCGTCCACGCCCGCAGGTGGTGGAACAGGAGGGGGAGCGCCGCGGGCCCCGCGGCCTGGCGGACCACCGCGGCCAGCTCGCTCTCCGGGGCCGGCCCGGCACTCAGGCGGCGGAGGGCCGCCGCCGTCGCGGGGTCCGCCGGGGCCGCGAGGGTGCCGCCGGGCCCGTGCAGCACGGGGGCGCCGTCCGGCCCCTCGCCGGCGTGCACGGCGGGGTCGAGCGCAAGGAGCAGGGCCATGGCTAGAAGAACACGGGGACGGGG